>CAZTLI010000372.1:0-5675 GCA_964614375.1 uncultured Anaerolineaceae bacterium | reverse complement strand
CTTCGATGGCATTAACATGATAGATTGTTCCTGCGAAGACTTCATCGCCCTGGCTTATCGAGACAGGAACACTCTCCCCGGTAATGGCACTCTGGTCAATATGACTATCGCCACTGGTAATTTCACCATCGACGGGAATCCGATCTCCCGGACGAACAACGACGACATCATCAATATTAAGCGCTTCAACAGGCGTTTCTACCAGACGCTCACCCTGTTTGAGTTGGGCAGTAGCTGGCATCAATTCGCCGAGTTTGTTGACGGCATCGCGCGCTCTATCCAGTGCATAGTGTTCACCGGCATGACCGAGTGCAAAGAGAAACAGCAGGAACGCCCCTTCTGCCCACTCGCCTAAAATAGCTGCGCCACCCGCCGCCGCCAGCATTAAGACATCCGTATCGAATTCACCGCGAAACAGTCCCGGTATAGCATGGGTTGCGATGTCATACGCTCCGGCAATGTATGCCAGTACAAAGAATAGGGTCGCTACGGTCTCGTCCATACCGAGGAAGGTTTCACCCACAAAACCGATTGCGAAGAAAATCCCTGCTATGCCGACAAGAACCAGTGTCCAGCGTTCTTGCAACCAATGTGGCAGGAAATCGGGTGCGCTACCATGATCGTGTCCAACATGTTCTTGATCTTTATCCAGCTTTTGATGTTCGCGGTCGATCACCTTTGCGCTATGACGCTGGATGATTGCATCAATAGCCAATCGTTGGATCACTTCTGTGTCGTAGGCAATAAAAATTAGTCCGGCAGCATAATTGACCGATGCGTGTAGGACACCCGTTTGCTGTTCGAGCGACCGTTGCAAATTTTGTGCCGAGTCAGCGGTATTCAATCCCCTGAACGGCACCTGCTCGTGACGATAGCGGTCTGTAACTTCCGCGCCACTTTCTGTGGCAACACGTTTCACATCGCTCAGTGAAATAAAATTGGGGTCAAAGTGCAGACAGAGTTGCCCTTTTCCGTTCTCACGGATGACGTGAGCTTTCTCAATCCCTCGGCGTGCGACTAAACGATCTAGTAGTATGTTCACGCAATCATCAGCACTATCCATATCGGGCAAGACAATATCCAGATCAAGTTGAATCTTCGTATCTTTATCCATTACCTTCGCTCCAACCAGTGATACAGGGTCTCATTTATGAATATATGAACACAAATTCAGGTATTTTTCTAAAAAAGCGGATTCTATCCGCATTCGACGTGTTCTAAACCGATCTGAAAGACCTGACGCACATGATCGTCATCAAGCGTATAGTACACATGCCGTCCCTCTTTTCGAGATTTGACCAGACGCATTTGCCGGAGTGATCTCATTTGATGAGACACGGCTGATTGACTCATCTCCAGCAGTACCGCAACATCGTGAACACATAATTCGTGATGGAGCAACAACCCCACAATCCGCATTCTATTGGCGTCGCCCATGGCGCGGAATAATTCAGCCAGGCTTGCCGCTTTTTCTTCATCTAATACATCTTCTTCTGCGATATGCGGCTCATCCTGCAAGACATCTCCGCATGGATGTGACTGAAATGTTGGATTCATCATTAAACCTGAATATATGAACATAATTTCATATAATATCAGGGTTTGTTGTGTCTGTCAACGTTTTTGAATAAAAGAGACATTGAAAAGGTAGCTATTCAGCTATCCATACGCCTGCCTCCAAATCCCCATCCCCGTCCCTTCCCCGTTGACGAGAAAAGGGGGCAGAGGATTTAGGGGCGGGGCCGCCATGAGAGCTGAGAGCCTGACCCATTCAGCAAAACATACACCGGCAACAGTTGCGCTTGTTCCGCCACACGTTAAAACGTGCGCCTGCCCGAAAACCACGTCATCTGACGCTGACACGCTCAGCAAAGGGTGCGTTTGGCACGACAAACATTGTCCACTTCAGTGGACGTGGCCCTGTGGCGCAAACGACACCTTGCACAAAAGTGTCAGGTTTTCAGCCATGAGAACAGGCAAAATCTGACGGCTGCGTGAATAGATACGCGATAAAACGGCAGAGTATACCTCAACGGCTCATAAGAGTTCACTATAGGCGAAATTAGTTTTCTAGCGTATAATCTCCCGCGTTGATTATCCGGTCTGCTTGTGGAGAACCTGTTGAATTCGCGCCTCAGGAAATTTCTATCGTATTATCGCCCCTATCGCAGACTGCTGCTTGCCGATTTAGCCTGCGCGTTTATCGTATCGGCAGTGCGGTTGATTCTCCCCCTCTGTGCGCGCTATATCACCAAAGATGTGCTGGAAGCCAATCCACCCAATGCGCTGGAACTGATGCTGACGATGGGTGTGGTGATGCTGGTCTTAGTAGCGGTGCATACGGCCTGTTTGATATTCGTGGATTATCGCGGGCACCTGATGGGCGCGGTGATGGAACGCGATATGCGCCAGGAACTCTTCACACATTATCAGAAGCTCTCGTTCCGCTTTTACGATAACACCCGCGTCGGGCAGTTGATGTCGCGCATCACCAATGACCTGTTCTGGTTGGCGGAATTTTATCATCATGGCCCCGAAGACCTCGCCATTGGCATCCTGATATTGCTGGGCGTATTCGGCTTCTCGTTGACCATCAACGTGCAAATTACGGTGATGGTCTTTTTGTTTGTGCCTGTGATGATCCTCTATGCCTTTCATTTCAATCGCAAAATGAACATCGCCATCCGTAAAAGCCGGGAACGCATCGGCGACATCAACGCACAGGTCGAAGATACCCTGTCGGGCATTCGTGTCGTCCAGTCATTCACCAACGAAGCCGTCGAGCACCAGAAATTCACGCACGAAAATGACCGCTTTCTCGAAAGCCGCCGCGACGACTACAAAAGCTCGGCCTACTTCGACGCCGGGATGAAGGGCTTGACGCAACTGATGACCATCGCTGTCATTGTTTACGGTGGCATCGCCATCTTGAATGAGTGGTTGGATTCAGCCGATTTGCTGACCGTTTTACTGTATATCGGCATCCTCGTAGAACCGGTTGAGCGTTTGGTCAATTTTTCCCGCCTGTATCAGGAAGGCATCACGGGCTTCAACCGCTTCATGGACATTATGGAAATCGCACCCGATATTCAAGATTCACCCCATGCGATAGCACTGGCGCAGGTGCAGGGCAATATCCAGTTCAAGAATGTCAGCTTCAGCTATAAAGACGACACGGGCGCGGTGTTGAAAAATGTCTCGCTGGACATCAAAGCCGGGGAGTATGTCGCGCTGGTCGGGTCATCGGGTGTGGGTAAGACGACGTTGTGTTCGCTCATTCCGCGCTTTTATGATGTGACCGAAGGCCAGATTCTGCTCGATGGCGTGAATATCCGCGAGATATGCTTGCGTTCGCTGCGCGGGCACATCGGCGTCGTGCATCAGGATGTTTATCTCTTCGCTGGAACCGTCGCCGACAACATCCGCTATGGCAAATTGGACGCCACACACGCGGAAATCGTCGCCGCAGCGCAACAGGCCCATGCCCACGATTTCATCATGACCCTGCCCGATGGTTATCAGACACACATCGGTCAGCGCGGTGTAAAACTCTCTGGCGGCCAAAAACAGCGCCTGAGCATCGCCCGCGTGTTTTTGAAAAATCCGCCCATCATCATTTTCGACGAAGCGACCAGCGCCCTCGATAACGAGAGTGAAAAAGCCGTGCAGCAGTCGATGGAGCAGTTGACGCGCAATCGCACGACCATCGTCATCGCCCATCGCCTGTCTACCATTCGCAGCGCGGGACGGATTGTGGTGCTGACCGATGATGGCATCTATGAGCAAGGGACACACGACGAACTCATCGCACAAGAAGGCACGTATGCCAATCTATACGATATGCAGTTGCGGATTTAACACCAGATAGTTCAACAGTGTTTATTAAACCGATTTTCCACAACATAGAGGTCAGCAATGATTCCCTACCCGTTAACCCGTTCTAATCGACTCGTGCTGGCACGCGCATTCGCCACGGTGCCGCGTGTGGATATTGTCATTCAGTGCATTCTCGAAGACCAGCACGGCATGGCCTATGTCGATTCGGCAGCTGCGCCGCGCGCCTTCATCATCACCGATGGCTTTTTTCACTATTTCGCAGGAGATTTCACCAGTGAGTCCGGCAAAGCGATGCTGCGTGGAATCAGCAGCGGCTTGCTGATGGCGGGTGTCGATGGCTGGCATGACGTGCTGCAATCGGTCTTTGGTGAACGATTGGTCAAAACGACACGCTATCGTTTTGCGTCTGATTCACTGTCACTCGACCACATCCGCAGACTCGCGCAGGCCAATCCCTATACAGCACATGTGCGGCAGGTGGACTTTGACCTCGCTAATCGCCTGACCGAGCCGTATCTCGACTTTGCCAACTTCGATTCCCCGCAGGATTTTGTGGGGCGTGGAATCGGCTTCACGCTGGTGGATGGGGATGACAATCTCGGTGGGGCATATTCCAGCCTGGTCGCGAGTGATGCGATAGAAATTAGCATCTTCGTCAATTTCGACCATCATCGCAAAGGGATAGCGACGGCGCTGGCGTGCAAGCTGCTCGAATGGTGTTTGGAACGCCGCATCGACCCCCACTGGGACGCCGCCAACAAAGCATCATGCGGTCTGGCAGAAAAACTGGGCTATACACCACTTGGCGAATACACGGCCTACTTTCTCAAAGGCGTCGAATCGAAATAGACCAGGTGCATGGCGTGCAGATTTGGTGCGATCTCAGTGCGGGACAACAAGGAACAGGCCATGCACACACTTGCTAGACTTGTGATAGGTATCGTCACCGCGCCGGGTATGCTGTCGCTGGATGGTCGAAATTTGCTATCCGCCAGATGCCAGCAGCCAATATAAATCAAACACCGTTAAAAAGTGAACAAGGTTCAGAATTCAACTGACATACGCGCCGAACATTAGTGAACGACCTTCACTTCTTTGAACACCGTTAAAAAACAGTTTTTGACCCTGATCTCTGTGTTTTCTGCGCTCGCTGTGGTTTATAATGTGGTCTGCTACGCATGGGCGCGCGAATGGAGTAACCCCTCATGTCAACACCAGATACACCAATTCTCGTCATCTTCGCGGGCGGCACATCATCGCGGATGTGGCCTCTGCGTCAAAAATTACTACTGCCATTTGGCCCCGAACCGCTGATGCTGCTGCAACTGCGGCGTTATCTCCAACTCGGATTCACCGATACCATCATCATCGCCAGCCCGGATAATGTCGAAGAAGTCCGCAGTGTGACAGGTGCGCTGCCCGATATGCACATTGATATTGTGGTGCAGGACGACCCCAGAGGTCAGGGTGACGCGCTGCTGCGAATCGAGCCGCTGATGACCAACCGTCGCGATTCACCCATTTATGCTGTGCAGGTGCATGATGTGGTCGAAGATGCGCTGCACCAGGCGATGCTGAAAGCCTATCGGGACGACCCTTCCGCCACCTATCTCGCAGGCTGTGAAATGGAAGCCTATTTCCCGGGTGGATACTTGACTGTCGATGCTGATAACCGCATCACGGCAATCGTCGAAAAACCGGGCGCGGACAATCGCCCCGGCAAACTTGTGAGCATCGTCGCCCATATCCACGCCAACGCCGGACGCCTGCTCGATGCGATTCAAGCAGAATATGATAAATCCGACAGCAGCGACGACCATTACGAACGTGCGATGGAC
>CAZTLI010000371.1:0-5685 GCA_964614375.1 uncultured Anaerolineaceae bacterium | reverse complement strand
GCGTGCGACTGGCGTTCTGGATGCCGTTGCGGTCTACCCATTCGCGCATCATGTCGGATAGGGCGCGCAGGCGGCGGGCGGCTTCGCGGCCTTCATCGCTACGGGCGATTTCAAAGGCTTGCTGCCCCAATCGCTCCGATTCGACCAGACGCCCCCGGTCAAAGGCTTCCCAGCCATCTGCCAGCGCCCGGCCTAAGCCCCCTTGAACCGCGTGCCGTTCGATGTAGCGCGACCCGCCGACGACATTCCGCAGTTGATTCAACCAGCCCGCCAGCGTGGGGCTAATCGTGCCGACGGCTTCAATAGCGTTCGTCAACGCCTGTAACGCGCCGACGCGATTGCCCTGAACGACCACTTCGGTATAGGTTGCCCAGGCGCTTTCGGCAATGGCTAAACCATCGACCATCCCGACCAGCATTTCGTCGAACAACCTGTCCATAAACGGCTTCAGGTCGGCCTGACAATCCGCCAGCCAACCGCCTAAATCCGAGCCATCCGCCGCCGGGATGTAGGTCTGGTAGGATTGCAGCAGGTCATACAGACTATCGAGCATCCGGCTAACCCCATCCCACAACGGGTTCGCCGGGTCGATATGACGGCTGCTATCGAGGGCGGCGAGCGCGTCACGCGGACTGGCAGCGGCCTGTTTGCCGATGACGTGCATGTTATCCGCCAGCGCCATCGCTGCATCTGTCGCGCGGTCTAAGGTCGTGATGGGCAGGCGGCGATTGCTGAGGTTGTACTGTACGCTGATGGTTTGCAAAACCGGGTTCAACGCCATCAATTTATCAACGATTGCGCGGTAATCATCCCGCAGACTGGTGATATGCGTCGCTTGCTGGCGCGCCATCGTCTCCAACGCGGTGTTGATGCCTTGCAGGGCGGTGCGCGATTCCTGCACATCAATCCCTTCCATCTCAAGCTGTGCCAGCGCCGTTTCCAACCGAAACAGATTAGGACGCAGCAGCAGCACTTCGGGGATGTGCGACGAAATCCGTTCGGCGATTTGCCATTGCAACCGGCGCGCATCGGCATCGCCCGCATCGTTCAGCAGCAGGGTCGCCGTCGCGTCGTGAACTTGCCCTTCGAACATCAGCCCAATCGCACCCGGAACGGCAGGTGGAACCGGATTCACAGGTGTATCGACCAGAATCACCGTGCAATCGAGCAGCAAACTAATCAGGGGGCCAGTTTGTGGCCCGGCTTTATCGCGCAGTTCACGCAGCAAATCCGCCGCGCGCGACCAGTTGCCACTTTCCATATAGATCCGGACCGCGTCTAAATCGGCGCTGACGTCGAGATCACGCAGACGGTCAACCAGTTCACGAAAGGCCGCGCGCGACGCCGGGAAGCCGGGGTCTTTTTCCAGGGTGGGTTCAAGCGTATTGAGCAGACTCCGCAGTTCGGTCTTGCTCAATTCGCGCTGCATCCGTTCCTCGACGCGGCGGATGATGGAGTCGCGGTCACGTTCCAGCGGCGCGCGATATTCGGCTAATTCACGGCGTAAATCGGCAATAGAGGCATAGCGGTGTTTGGTATTGGGATGGATGGCGCGGCTGATGATGCTCTGTAACCGCGAATGGATGCGGTCACGGTCTTGCCCAAAATCCATACGGAAATTGTCGTCGGCATCGCGCGGCAGGTCGGCGCGTCCGCCGCCTGTCAGGATGAAATACAGCAGTTCGCCCACCTGATAGACATCGGTCTGACGGCTGATCCCCTGGGGCGTCACGTCATCGCCTTCGAGGAACACCGCATTACCCCAGTCGATGACTTTCAGGCTGTAGGTTTCTCTGTCCCAGAACAGATGCTTGGCATCGACATCGTTGTATACAATGTCTTTGGCGTGGGCGACATGCAGCAAGTCCAGCAGATGGTCAACGATGACCAGCATTTCCAATTCGGGCAGGCGATTGCCCTGGGCCGCGAGTTCCAGCACCTTGTCCGCCACAATCATGCCCGTGGCGCGCTCCATGACGATATACTGGTGGGGCACACCACCGACAAAAAATTGTCCACTGCCGAGCAGTTCGGTCAGTACCGGATGCCCGGCGAGTCGCTGCAAGGCGCGGCGCTCGTTATTGATGCTGACTTCCTGCCCGGCGCGAATCGGCGGCGCATCGTTGGGCGCGGGGCGTTTGATGACGACAGGCTGATTATTGGCCTGTGTATCGGCTGCCCGCAGCGTCTCGCCAGAGCGTCCACGCGGGTAAATGTAATCGTAGCGATAGCGGTTATCAAAAAGGCTTTCAGCCATGTTTATAAATACTCCACGTTGTTCCGCATCTCGTCAGGGGTATAGACCGTATGAATCAGTTCCAGCCCCTTCACCCAGTCGCCAATGCCATGTTTATCTTGTTGTCCGAATACAATACCAGCATGTTCGACACCTTCTTGCGCCATCTGAACAAAGTCCGAATCATGGGTACAGAGGACATATCCCATACGTGTTGCGCGGGTAAGGTGGTTAGGGTCAGTATCCCCCAATACGCCAAGACTGCGAGCAGTAACGGCCTCAATCTGGCGCTTTTGAAGCTGGTCAGCAATGGCGACAGGCACATTCTCATCAAGGTAGAAGCGAATGTCGGTTGCCAACCCGCTTCTCCTTCAATTCAGCAGCGATGTGACGGCGTTCTTTGATTTCTACATCAACTGCCGCTTTGTGTTCATAATAATAGGCCAGCGCCGCATGAATCTGTGCTAGCGACAGGTCAAACCATGCGGCGAGTTCGTCAACCGATTTCTGTTGAAACAGCATCACCGTGACAATATCCGAAACACAAACACCCGTCCCGGCGATGATAGGCCGCCCGTTTCGGATGTCCGGGTTTGACGAAATGAGTTTGATTGCTAAGACCGTTTCCATTGGTTCAACCCTGTCCACCCACTGTCACCCTATTGTACGCGCTGGTGACGAGGCCGCAAGGTAACCGTTGTACCGGGTCGAGGCGATTTATTCGATATTTCGTGGATGTAAGGTCGAAAGGCCAGCGGTGAAGAATATTAGACAGGGGCGCTGTGAGGGCTGCTTTGGCGCCTTGCAATGGGCTGAAACCGCTTAAAAATTTAATCGGGTCATCAGAGACGGCGCGCCGTGTCCCTAGACACCCGTTATAAACCGTCGATAGGCGGATCATCGGTGATACCGGTCGTAAACGGAGTCAGCGCCGCGATATAGGCCACGACTAAAATCAGGAAAGATCGTCGTTGTGGGCGTGTTGAGAGGAAGGGCATTAGACGCCAGCCAGCGGATGCCTGACTTTAACGCAGCATCGCACAGTTACCCGACGGATACATAAAAATGGGTGGTTTCAAGATTCGGTCATTGGCTGGCGCGCCCGGCGCTGCAACCCGTGCATGAGCAGTCCCACCATACCGACAATCACTAAATGAGCGCAGTACACCCAGAAATTGAGTCCTATCGGGTGCAAATCGCCCCGATGAATGAAGACCATCGACAAATCGAGGACAGCGGCGGCAATCATCAGGGTGGCGATGAAGTGCAGCCGACGCCAATCCCGTTCATAATAAAACCAGAGCAACCCCACACCAAATGCGCTAAACCACGCGCTAAATATACGCACCATGAGCGGGGATGTTGACCAGGGCCATTGGGAGACGACAAAATCGGGCGAAATGATTATCCCGATTCCCATCACAACCAGAATCGCGCCAAGACTGATGGCGATGGTGCGGGTGATGGGCAATACAGGTTCAACCACATCCCAATTGGCACGGGGACGTTCATGCTGGAAATAGAACACGATGGCGATAACCGGCGCGCCAATATAAATGACTAACCAGTAGATGAGTTTGATGCCCGATGTGAACGAATTGAGGTGAATCAAGGTCGTTATGGAAATAAAAATACCCGCCGCGACCAGTACCGGAATCAGAAATCGGGCAGCCTCCCATTGACCACGATAGGTAATCCAGCCAACCACCAGTGCGCCCCCTAAATAGAGCGCCCCGAATAATGCAGCATTCAGGGGTGGATTGATTGTCCAGAAGAACAGCGTCTCTGTTTCTGTGGGGAAAAAGATGAGAGACAGTGCGCCAAGTAAGGCGTTGAGTGCGACGAGACCGAAGACAATTCTTGATAGGGTCGATAACCGGGTATTCGTCATGCCTGTGCTCCACAAGATGGTTAACTGTCATGATATTCCAACAATCAGCATTCTATCTCTACGCCAATCATCGGGCAAATTGGCCTATCGTCCGGGGTAGGGTGTGGTCGATAGGAAAGCCATGGGGCAGTCCTATCTCTGCCTGTTCAATTGACCTGCCGCATAGCCCATTTAGCATTCTACTGACCGAGCGGGCTGCCATCGCGCGCCACTTCGGTATCGGTTTGATAATCAAAAGCATTGATGTAGTCCCCTGTAAAGAGATTCCAGCGCAAGGCATAACGATAGTCTTGATAGCCAAAGGTCTCTACAATTTGATTGTCCAGAAAGCGAAGATGGGCAATCCGATAATCAGGCCCGGCAAATGTCCAATTGGGACTGGCATCGGCAGGAATGGCTTGCAAATCCCAGACACTCACAATGTCTCTGCCATAGGCAAAGTAGCGATTATCGGGGCTAAGGGCTGCCCGATGACGATCCGTGCCTGGAAAGTCACGACAGTCTGTGTGAATCGCTTGCCCGGTGTTTGTCCACACATTCCAAACGGCAAATCCGCCTCCACAACCACCAAAACGGGTATCTAATGAACTATCTATATGCAAGTTGTCGGTGACAGTTGTGTAATACACAATATGCGAACGGTCAGCCGATAAAAAAAGCGATTGTGCGAAAATGCGTTCATCAGGATTGGTTGGCGCATACATCGCCAGATGTTGTCCGGTAGAAAGGTCATAGGCATGGACTGCATCGCGTTCCCGGTAATGAATGACATAAATACGATTGTTGACCATATCCCAGGTGTGGCGCTGTACCCAGGTCAATAAACTATACTGATTCGTCTGTCTATCAATAATCATTTCCGCCCGGCGACCAGCCTGCCAGGGTGAATCCATGTGCATCAGTGGAAAGAGTTTGATAAACATCGCGTGTCTGGGCATCAATGAGTGTCAGCGTCCCGTTTGTGTCGTGATACTTGATACGCAAGTGGCGGTGGATATACAGTAAGCTGCCCGGACGCGGGGTTTCCAATTCGCAAGGATAGCCATATTGCGCTTGCGTGCTGGCAGAAAGGCTGAGCCATATAAAAATAATACCAGACAGCAGCTTCTTCATTTATCCTCTTTTCGGATCGCATTAAACAGGTGCAGTTATATCCTATCGTGATTGTGCAATTATCCCCGCAAATCTACGTCCGAGACAGTCGTATGGCAGTGCCCGCACGACCACAGCGTCTGCACTTCGGGCAAGCCAACGGCCTTTGCAACGTGGGCAGGCCAGCGTTGTTCGCCGTTATAGGTGAAGCGACTATGGTGTTCACACGATGGACAGCGCGCGATGCAGGTGTGATGGGCGATGATGACGGCGGGCATGTGGTCGGTGGTGGGTTGGCAGTGCATGTGCGGGTCTCCTGATGGGATAGGCGTATCGGTTTCTGTTGCAGTCAGGGCAGGCTGTAGTAAGGGTTTCTGCTAGAAAACCCCGGCTTGCGTCATTGCAACTATCATAACCCCATTTTTCCCGGCGTATGCTTCGCGCCGACTCCGCATGGGGCAGTGGG
>CAZTLI010000370.1:0-5699 GCA_964614375.1 uncultured Anaerolineaceae bacterium | reverse complement strand
GCAAAAAGGCCGACACAACCGTCAAATCCAGCGAACCGATAAACACCGGAATGCAAATAAATGCCAATATCAGCCACCGATTGAGTCCCATCGGCGTCGTTTGGACGTTTAGATTGTCCGTCTGTTCCTGAGTCATGCCTTAGCTTTCCGGGTCTTCGATGTCAGGTTCGCCATTATAGTCATAAAACTCGATGTACCAGTTGGTGGGTTCGTCATAGCCTTCGGCAATCCGGTTGGGTTGGGTAATTTGTAAGGCTGCGGGTAGATGTGTTTCCGGGTTGATATAGACATCAATGCGGACATCGGCTTCGGTCTGCACAAAGCCCATCAGCAGGTCGCTCACACGCGGGCCGCTGGCTGTCCCGCGCAGATGCAAGACATTTTCGCCCGTGTCCAGCGTCTCTTCACCGATGAATTCTAAATCGGTGAGCGTGGATAGCGCCGCTTGAAAGCCGCTGTCTGTCGAAATCAGGTGCAGGGGGTTGAACGCTTCGGCAAAGGGCTGGTTAAGCCACGGCAGCGGCGGCACTCTGAACCATTGATTGTCCTCGCGTGCGAAAATCAAGACCACACCGGGCAAGCGGCCTATCACGACGTTGGCAGAGGCATACAAGACATCCGGCGACACAAACTGCGCGTCAGCATTCCGCAGCACGATATTGACCTCTGCACCACCTTCGCCAATAGGGAGGAGGAATTCATAGGGCGCGCCCCGCTGTTCAAGCCGCATTCGGAAGAAACTCGTCGCCCGAATATTGTCTACGACTTCATCGAGCAGGCCATCGGCATCAATATCGACACTGGTCGGTGCTGCGTCGCCGCCCCCATTACACGCCGTGAGAATTAGAAGGGTGATAATCAGACTTGTCCATAAACGCCGCACAAAAGCATCCTTCCCTGCGATATGCACACTGTTGCACAGTATAACCCGAAAGCCTATACGCACGGTATGGTTTATCTGTTGCGTGTTACCGGGTTGATTGGGTGGAGGGAAGGACTATTCAGAAGCAATGGGCGTTGGGGTCATGGCCTCGACATCTGGCTCGCGGGTTTTGGATTTGCCCGTGTTGTAATCGGGCAGTAATGCTTCCATGTGACGGATTTGCGGGATGGCATAAAAGATAACTGACAGCACCATCATCGCCAGCGCGCCACCAACTGCCATCAACCCCATGCCTGCGCCGGGTGTATTCCCGACCAGCGGCGTGACAGTCTGCCACCCCCCCTGTCCTACAGCGGGTTCAAACACTCGATCCGCCAGCGGCCCCGCCAGCAAATAGGCCAGAGGCAGCAGCAGCATCGAGATTTGCCCCATCGCCGCGAAGACTCGTCCCTGTACATCGGCAGGCACTTTCACCTGCATGATGGAGACAATCGACGTGCTGACCATTGCAAACACAAACATCATCACAAACAGGCTGGCAGCCAGCGTGATCGGTTCGCGGCTCATGCCATAGAGCGCCAGCATCGCGCCAATCAACAGGCCGCCGGGCATCACCAGTCGGATACGCGGGCGAATGCCACCCCACGCCACCATCACCAGATTACCCACAACTGTCCCCAGACTAAAAATGCTCATCACCACGCCCAGCGACACCTCATCGCCCCCATTGCGCGCCAGAATATAGGGCACAATCACCGACAATGGCCCGCTAAAGAAGAAATTCATCAACCCGATATACAGCACCAACCCCAGCAGCGGACGATAGCCATTCAAAAAGCGAAAGCCGGAAATCGACTCTTTCCAGACCGAGCCGCTCAGTTTCTTGCCGATGTCGGTTCGTTCTGGCATGGGGATGCGGATGAAGAACAACGTGCCTACGGCCACGAAATAGCTGAGGATGTCAATCGCTATCACACCCGCGATGCCAATAGTGGCAAAGAGCACGCCTGCCAGCGCGGGGGCAATCACCAGCGCCATCGGTGACCGTAAATTCCGCAGGGCATTGGCGCGATCACGGTGTTCATCGGGGACGAGCATGGTGACGGACGCGCTCATAGCAGGGCCTTGAAAGGTTTCGAGCACGGCCTGTAACAGCGTGAATACATACAGATGCCAGGGTTGAAATGTGCCGCTGATAATCGTCGCCAGCAGCGCCAGCGTGCCCACAACCTGACCGGTATCCGCCAGCGCCATGACCAGGCGCCTGTCGTAGCGGTCTGCGAACACGCCCGCGAAACCGACACTGAGAATACGCGGCAGATAGTTGAAGAACGAAACCAGCGCGATAGGGGTTGCGCTGCCCGTCTCGGCGGTGATGTGAATCGCCAGCACAAGGGCCGTCATTTGGCTGCCGATGAGCGAAATCGTCTGCGAGAGCATGAGTGCGTAGAACGTGCGTAGGCGGGCCGATATGTGCATGGGCGAGTCCCTGTCCAGACGAAGATAGGGCACAGTATAAAGGTAAATCACACAATTTTCCAATAATTTTGTTTTACGCCTACACATATACCGCTATGTAATAGCCCCTTCAATTGCGCGTGTAAGCACATCGTTATTAGGCGCAACAAAACACAGGGACACGGCCTGTATCCCTGTACAGTTTGCGGTTGCGCGGCACTATTACAGTGTAAGAATATCCGCTGGCTAGTGCCCGCTGCCATCGGTAGGAGTCCCATCAAAGATTGCGGGATTCTCGTCACCTTCGGCATAGAGATAACCCGCGAGGCCGCGTTCCAAACGACTGAGCGCATGGTCAACCAGAATATAGCGTCCGGGCACGTCGAGCGTGAATTCAACCACTGTCGCGCCACCGGGCGGTACAAGTGTCGTCTGGACATCGGTCATAGGCGGCGTGGTGAGTGATGCTAAATCGTACACCCGGTCAAAAATTTCGCCAATCACATGGAACGACGAGATAAAGTTTGGCCCACCGACGCCGAAGTAAATCCGCACGGTTTCGCCAACATTGGCGCGCATTGCGTGGTCACCCAATAGTCAGCGGGTGGCGATTGTCGCGTCGCGCGTGGAACTCGACCTGCGGGTGATTCTGCTGGATGTGAATGGGCGTCGTCATGAAATCATCGACACTTTCCACAACAACACTTTGTCCGGTTATTGGTCGGCGGACGGTGATTACTGGCTAGAAGCGGGTTATGAGACCGTGCGGGTGTGGCGGTTTACCGACAACGCCCCTGTCTATGTCGTAGCTGAGGCCGTCACAGATTTTTCATGGTCGCCTGTGGGCAGCACATTGGCGTATGTTGAGTGGCGGGTGGATGACAATCGCTATGCGCTGGTCATGTACGATATGAACTCAGGAACACACGTTGAATTTGAACTGTCGTATAACGCCCGCGAATATACATTTTACTGGTCACCCGATGGTCAGCGGCTGGCGCTGCAAGGCGGTGATCGCTGGGGCGATAGTCAGCATATCATCAATTTCTATGGGATGGACGGCGCGTCTGAATTTTATGTCGGCTATGACACCATGCACTATCTCAATGGCGAGTGGATCGCGCCCCTGCTGGCACAATGGCTGCCAGATAGCCAACACGCGCTGACCTATCGCCAGATTGAGGCCAATCACTATCAACTCGTGACCTATGATGGACCCACATTGAATTCGCGCGTCCTGTTTGACCGCGCCAGTCGTCCGCCCTCGTTCGCGCCAGATGGTCGGCACGCGGTGGTCTATCAATCGCAAGGTGATGGTGAATCCATTCAGGTCATCGACACGCTATCCGGCGATGGTCGCCCGCCTGTGCGCCTGTTCACCCGTCTCTCTGGCTTGAGTGACCCGATGTGGTCGCCGGATAGTCAACTCATCTCGTTCATCACCGCTGCTGCGGACGTTCGCGATCCGACATTGCAAATCAACAGTGCGGATGGTCAACCGCTGTGGAACTATCCCAATTTACCCCAGTGGATGGGCGGTTTTATGTGGATGGAATGCGATTGATAGGCCACGTTTGCGATAAATCTGTACCAAAGTACAGCCCCTTCTACCCGAACCGATGATGCACAGATGGCGCGCATCGGTCATAATGAGGGCATGTGTGACACAATACAGGTGCATCCATGACCCTTATTCTATTTGGCACAGGCGATGGCGTCGTCGCCTATAAATTTGACGGTGGACACTGGCAGCGGCAGTGGCACAGCCTACAGGGACAGTATGTTTCTGTCGTGAAGCATCATCCACACAATCCCGATATTTTGTTCGCCGGGACGTATGGCGCGGGCTTGTATCGCAGTCTCGATTGCGGGCAAGCGTGGGCGCGAGTCGCTGTGGATATGCCCGTTGACTATATTCGCGGGCTGACATTTACGCCCGATTCGGTACTCGTCGGCGCAGAACCCGCCGCAATCGTCCGCAGCGATGACAACGGCGAGACCTGGCACAACCGCCCGCTTGACCACCTACCCGGCGCGGATGAATGGTTCTTGCCCTATTCCCCGCGCGCGGGCTGTGTACGGTCTTTCGCGACTCATGGCGATAGTCCCGGCTTGATTTATGCCGCGATAGAAGTTGGCGGCGTGCTCAAATCGACGGATGATGGCGTGACGTGGGAATCGCTCACAGGCGGTTTCACGGGTGGATTTGCCGATGGCGAAAAAGGGACGAGTCTGGATGTGCATAGCATCGCCGTGCGTCCCGATGACCCGCAAACGCTGTATGCCGCCACGCATAACGGTGTCTATCGCACGCAAGACGGCGGCGAGACATGGGCACACTTGAGTCATGGTTATACACGCGGGGTTGCCATGCCCTTCGACAATCCCGATACAGTCATCGCCACCCCGGGCAGCGGCCCCGACAGTCCCAGCCGTGTCATCATCAGCCACGATACGGGTGATCGTTGGGATGATGTGAATGTCGCAAAGACTGAAACGACGATTGATTTTCTAATTCTGCATCCCAATTTGCCCGATGTCCTGTTCGGCATCATGCCCGGCGTCCCCACCGACCCCGACGACGATGGCCTCGTATTGTATAGTCCGCTGGATGCTATACAGTGGCAGTCGTTTAGCGATGATTTTCAAGCTGTGCAGTGGGTGGATGTACTGCCGTAAGGAGACACAATGACAAACGCAACCTTTCGTGTGCTGCAAATCGACCATGTAGAATTGTTCGTGCCCGACCAGTATGCAGCAGCGGCATGGTATGAGCAGGTGCTGGGATTGCAAATCCTGCCCGATTATGAAGTCTGGGCGAGTGATGGGCCGTTGATGATTTCCAGCGATAATGGCGGCTCGATGCTGGCGCTGTTCAAAGGCGAAACCACGGCTGAACCACCCCACGCCGGATTTCGTCGGGTGGCCTTTCGGGTGGATGGGCAGGGATTCATGCAATTCTTAGACCGACTGGCGACTGTGCCCGTCTACGATGCCGCTGCTGAACAGGTCACAACGGCGGATGTGTCCGATCATGGCCTTTCGTATTCGATTTATTTCTCCAGCCCCTATGGTCATCGCCACGAAGTCACAACATACGACTATGACACGGTATCTGATGCCCTTGAGCGGCGGAAAGGGACTTAAACGATGGCTTATTATCTGGTACGCGCCAGACCGTCAGGCGATATGGACGCCCTGCGGCAGCAGCTTGATGACGGCGCGATTCGGGTCATGCGCCCGTTTGGGACGGCACTGCATCATTCACTCCTTAATGCGCGACAGACCGATGACGGTGATGCGATCTGGGAAGAGGAAGATTATTGTTCGCCCCCGCTGGCGATGGAACGGCGGGCTG
>CAZTLI010000369.1:0-5716 GCA_964614375.1 uncultured Anaerolineaceae bacterium | reverse complement strand
TATCCCCACCAATGCGCCTCGTTTCACCGACCCATTTTTTAGTGAATTTGTCTCCGGCGTAGGTAGTCGCGCGTCTACCGCCGAGTTTGATTTGCTGCTGGGCACATCACACGATTCAACCGATGAAGTTGAACGTTATCGCACGATGGTCGCTGGTCGGCGTGTGGATGGGTTCATCCTTGCGCGTACCCGCCACAGGGATAGACGTATCGACTATCTGATAGAGACGCAAATGCCATTTGTCGTCTTTGGTCGCACGTTGGATGACCACGATTATGTCTATATTGATGTCGATGGTGTCGCCGGACAACGTGCCCTCACCGAACATTTCATCCAACTGGGTCACCGTCGTATCGCCTATATCGCCCCGCCGGAAGACCTGACCTTTACCCACTTTCGGCTTCAGGGATACCACGAAGCACTGAGCATGTACCAACTACCGATTGACGATTCTCTGGTCATTCACGCCAGTCTGACAGAGAAAGCCGGGCGCGACGCGGCTGACATGCTGCTCGACCTCCCTACCCCGCCTACGGCAATCATGACCGGAAACGATGTCGCAGCCTTTGGCGTAATGCGCGCCATTCAAGAACGGGGACTGCTGGTTGGGGATGATGTGGCTGTCGGCGGGTTTGACGACGTTCCCGCAGCCGAACACATCCATCCCGGTTTGACCACTGTCCACCAGCCTATTTTCGAGATTGGGCAGCAGTTAATGGATTTATTGCTGCGACTCCTCAACAACAATTCCATGACCCTTCGTACCCATCTCATCAGCCCGGAACTGGTAATCCGGTCTTCAAGTGGGTCGCCAAGATAAAACCAGGGAAAGGGGGTTCACCAACATCTAAGATGAGTTATTTCAACCGTTTAAAGAGAGTCAATATCTTCAATTTGTGGAGGATAAAATGAAGAAACGTTTACTGCTCGTCATGATAGTCCTGCTGACGCTGACCAGTTTATCTGGTGTCGCCGTCGCGCAGGAAACGATCACCTTTTGGAGCACTGAAACACAACCGGAACGGGTCGTGGTCACACAGGAAATCATCGCCCGCTTCACCGAAGCCACTGGCATCAATGTCGTATTGGTTTTGACCGACGAAAACGTGCTGCCAAACCTGATGACGGCTAACCTCGCTGCGGGCACACTGCCTGATGTCGTCTTCCATCCGGTAGATTTCACCGCTGCGTGGTATCAGGCCGGTATCCTTGATGCAGACGCCGCAACTACCGTGATCAACAATCTGGGTGCGGATACGTTCAGCGCCCTCGGTCTGGTCGGAACAGGCGATGGCACATATATGGCAGTACCAACAGACGGTTGGGGTCAACTGTTGATTTATCGCGCTGACCTGTTTGAAGCCAACGGCCTTGCGCCACCAACGACCTTTGAAGCTATCGAAGCCGCCGCTGCCGCCCTCAATGACCCCGATAACAACTTCTATGGCATCGTCGCCGCTACAGACCCCGGCGCGGTCTTCACACAGCAGACCTTCGAACATTTTGCACTGGCGAACGGCGTTTCGTTGACGGACGAAGCAGGTACAGTGACACTCAACACCCCGCAGATGGTCGAGGCGATTGATTTCTATACCCGTCTGGTCACACAGTATGGCCCGCCGGGTGTTCAAGATGTCGTCTCTACTCGTGCGACCTACTTCGCAGGTCAGGCCGCGATGATTGTGTGGTCACCATTCATCCTCGATGAAATGGCAGGATTGCGCGACAATGCCCTGCCCAACTGTCAAGAATGTGTCGATGATCCTTCCTTCCTCGCGACGGTCAGCGGTATTGTCCCGGCGTTCGTGGGGCCAAGCGGCAGCGAACCTGTACAATATGGTCAGGTCAGTAACATGGGTATCACAACCAATGGGTCGGCTGGTGCAATAACATATGTCGAATACTGGCTGACAGATGGATATCTGGACTGGTTGAGCACGTCGCCAGAAGGCAAGTTCCCCATGCACCGGGGTACACCCGACAATCCCACACTCTACATCGACGGTTGGAGCCAGCTTGAAACCGGTGTGGATCGTCGTGCGCCGTTGAGCGACTACTACAGCGAAGAAGTTATCCAAACCTTGATCGAAGGCGCGGCAGGGTTCGCCCGCTGGGGTTTCAACGAAGGTCAAGGGGCGTTGGTCGGCGGTATCTACACTGAACTACCCGTCACACGCTGGTTAGGTGAAGTCATCAATGGCAACGCTACCGCACAGGAGGCCGCAGACGAAATCCAATTTGAAGTTGAGGATATTCAACTGAGCCTCTCCGAATAAGATTGTACGATATGGGTGACTAATTCAGTCACCCATTCTTTTTTCAATCACATCCGGTAACCCTGAAGCATGGGAGCCGTAAAATGTTAGAAAATTTCTCTTTAGTTGAACTGATACTTTTTTCAATCATCTGGCTAATCGTCGGCGCACTACCCGGTTTCTACCTGTACTATGCCCTCAGCCGTAATCCCCGACAGGGTGCAATGGTTGGCGCAGGGATTGGCTTTCTGGCGGGCTTTGGCATCGCCCTCAGCGGTCAAATCACCGACATTCAAGGCTTGGCGACGGGCGCGTTCATCTTATGGGGGCTGTTCGCTCTTGTTGGATTAGCTGCTAACGTCATGAAGGTCGGCATGGGCACACATGCTGAACAGGTCAGTATCCAGCAATCTGCTGCTGACCTCGCCTATGGACTGTTGATGCCAACCGTGGTGATTGTGTCTATGATCGTTGTCTTCCCTATGATATGGAATGTCGTGCTGGCGTTTCGTCCGGTGCGATTGGGGGATTTACCCGCGATACGTATCTTCTCGCTTGAGGGCTTGACGCTCGATAACTTTTCGCGCGTCTTCCGGGGCAGCGAAACATTCTTCGATACCTTCTGGCCTGCGGCATTCGATACTGTCGTTGCCGCGGTGCTGTTGCTTGCAGGCTGGTTTATCGGACGGATGCTGTTCGATAGACTGGGACGTGATCGCTCGAATGGCAGTTGGCTGGGACTGGTTATCGCCCTCATCATCGTCATTATCTACGCTTCCCAGCGGCAATACACCGAGTCGTTCAACACATTACTGACCGGGAATCGCTTCTTGAACACACTGCTGAGGACATTTGTCTATACCTTCGCTGGCACGATATTGGCGATTGGCATGGGTTTGATAGCGGCGCTGGTGGTGAAAGATTCATTTCGTGGGCGCAATGTCGTGCGGGGCTTTATGCTATTCCCTTACATCGCGCCAGTTGTATCGGTAGTGTTCATCTGGAAATTGCTGCTGAACGCCCAATTTGGCCTCATCAACGAATTTGTCGCCGCGACAGGTGGACAGCGCTCTGACTTCCTGACAACACCCTCCACTGCCTTCCTGATGATTGTGCTGTTTCAAGGGTGGCGTTACTTCCCGTTTGCGTTCCTGTTCATTCTCGCCCGCATACAGGCCATCCCCGACGACATCTACGAAGCAGGCAAAGTGGATGGTGCTGCGCCGAGTCAACGTCTGCTCTATATCACCCTGCCCCAGCTTCGCGCGGTCTTCGGGACGCTGTTTGTGCTGCGTTTCATCTGGACATTCAATAAATTCGATGACGTATTCCTGCTGACCGGCGGTGCAGCCAATACGCAACTTGTCACAATCGAAATCTACGAACAGTTATTCGGGCGCAGCAATATCGGCATTTCTTCCGCTGTGGCCCTGGTGCTTGCGGCGGTGTTGATCGTTGTCGTTGGTATCTATTTCAAGTGGTTTATGGTTGAGGAGAGCTAGGCATGACGACACAATTTACTGATCAAGCAGCGGTTGTCAGACCTCAGGCGAAGACCTATACCCGCGAAGAAATCGAGACAATCATTGCCCGTGTATTGAAATGGGCGCTCATTATCTTCTTCTTGATTATCACGGCCTTTCCTTTCTACTGGATGCTCAATCTCTCGTTGCGCCCGATAGATGACGTGATTCTCAATCCGACGCGCATGGTGCCAACATGGGATCAGCTACGCAATTTCTGGACACCCTATCGTGCGGTACTGGTTGACCAGAACTTCTTGCTGTACATCGGTAACAGTCTGATTTTATCGGTCACGACAGTGATTTTGACACTGCTGCTCGCTGTTCCCGGCGCGTATGCAGTGACACGGTTGGAATTCCGACTGAAGCAGGCAATGAGTGGCGGCATTTTGCTGGTGTATATGTTCCCGGCGATTGTGATTGGTATCCCGCTGTTTGTGGTTTACACCAAACTCGGCTGGCGAGGCAGTTTGCCCGCACTCATTATCGTCTATCTATCGAGTACGCTGCCTGTTGCACTGTATATGCTTCGCAGCTACTTCCAGACGATTCCAAAGGAATTGGAAGAAGCGGCACTCATCGACGGCAGCACACGCCTCCGCACTATCTGGATTATCATTCTGCCACTGTCTGTTCCGGCAGTAGCGTCGGTGGCGTTGTACACGTTCATGATTGCGTGGAACGAATTCCTGTTCGCGCTGCTGTTTTTGCTGCAATCGCCCGGTGCATGGACACTGCCGCTCGGTTTACAGCAATTGGATAGTCAAGAAATCCCCAAAACGATGTTGATGGCCGGGTCGGTGATTATCAGTATCCCGATTATCGTCCTCTTCTTCTTCTTTGAGCGATTTTTAACGCAAGGTCTCACGGCAGGCGCGGTCAAAGGCTAGTCCTGTTACACGGTGGCGGCCTATATGGTCGCCTTTTTGGATAGCTACCATGCAAAAAGGTGATTTAACATGAACATCGGCTTTATTTCGACGCGGTTGGCGGGTGTGGATGGCGTCAGTCTGGAGACCACGAAAGTCGCTCATGCACTGCGTGATATGGGTCACAATTGTTTTTACTGCGCGGGTGAACTGGAAGACAGTGAATTTCCAAGCCGCCTTGTGCCACGCATGGGATTGCACGACCCGGTGATACTCGAACTCTATGACCTGGCCTTTCAGAATGCCACGCCACCGCCAAAATTCTATGACCGCATTTTTGCAGAGGCCGACCATATCCGTGCCGAGTTGATGGCGTTTGTTCAACACTATGACATCGACCTGCTCATCCCTCAAAATTCCAGCACAATACCGATTAACATCCCGCTGGGTGTCGCTTTCCGTGACCTGATTGAACGCACGCGCATTCCAGCGATTTGTCATCATCATGACTTTTACTGGGAACGTGAACGCTTTATGAACAACTGCGTGCAGGATATTCTGGACACAGCCTTTCCGCCGCAGCAGGATTGTATTCAGCACATGGTTATCAATACCATCATGCAGCGCAGGCTGAAGACATGGTATGGCATCAACGCGCACTATCTGCCGAATGTGTTCGACTTTGAAAATCCCCCTCCCCCTCCCGATGACTATGCCCTGTCCTTCCGACAGGAAATGGGCTTGAGCGACGACGACCTGCTTGTGCTGCAACCCACGCGCATTATCCGTCGCAAAGCCATTGAAAAAGCGATTGAACTGGTGCGGAAATTGGACGACGAACGACTGATTTTGCTGATTACAGGTTATGAGGGCGATGAACCCGGTGGCTATGGCGATTGGCTGCGCGAAGAGGCTGACCGCGCACAGATTCGCTATCGTTTCATTGGCGATTATGTCAAAACGGTTCGTGGTGCTGTGGATGGCAAGAAGGTTTTTTCATTGTGGGATGTCTATCCGCACGCGCACTTCATCACCTATCCCAGTGTGTATGAAGGTTTCGGTAACGCAC
>CAZTLI010000368.1:0-5719 GCA_964614375.1 uncultured Anaerolineaceae bacterium | reverse complement strand
GGGTGTCCAACCACAGTTTGTGTGTAGCTGGCTGCGATTAATGATAGGTTTAGAGTCTAAATCGACTACAGTGTAAGTTTCTGGCGGACAAGGTAAGCCAAATATCATGCGCGGGCTTTTTGCGACCAGTTCAATCACCCGTTGCAATGTCAGGCGTCCCTCATCAACCGCACTTAATAGGAGGGGCAGGGTCGTCTCCAAACCCGGAACACCATACGGCGGCGTGTCGGACGATTTCTCCTCCAATGTATGCGGCGCGTGATCTGATTCAATCACATCAACGATGCCAGACTGAACCGCATCCCATAACGCTTGTTGGTCGGCTTTGCTTTTGAGTTCCGGTTTCATCAATCCCAGCGCGCCTAATGCCCGCCCATCATCTTCTGTTAGAAATAAGTGATGAGGACACACGCCAACACTAATGGGTAAATCCTCAAATTTAGCCTGCATCAAAAGACGTATTTCTACCGCGGTACTGATATGGCAAAAGTGGGTGTGTTTGCGATAGATGCGTACCAGGTCAAGGATATTTGCTACCATATCCCCCTCAGCATGAACTGCAATGATACGATGTTCCGGCCAATTGATGAAGTGCTGCTCACGGATTTCGGGTGTATCGACCAACAGGTCTCCAGTCGTCGCGTTGTTATAAATTTTCAGGCCGCAGACATCCCTGACGGCAAGTGGAAATTCCGCATAGTTACCCGGCTGCGTAGCCCCGAAGTAAATACCCCAATCGCATACGGCCTGTGCTTTGATTTCGCGCAGCTTGTGGTCAAGCGTCTCACAGGTGGTTGTAGACGGTGCCGTATTGGGCATATCCAGCACGCCCCAGTACCCGCCAGCAACGGCAGCACTAGTCTCGGACGCAAATGTGCCTTTGTGTGACCAATCCATCCCGCGAAGATGCACATGCGGGTCGAACATGCCAGGGATGCGAAGGGTATTCGCCATGTTTATAACTCCTCATGACCAAGCACCATCGCCAGCAGTGCCATCCGCACGAACATCCCATTTTCCATCTGTTGGAAATAAACAGTACGCGGGTCAATGTCGAGATTATCATGGTCTGTTGGTGTGCCCATCTCATATTTACGCGGCAGAGGGTGCAGCAGAATCATGTCATCTTTGGCATCTCGCAAGACGGCAGGTGTCATGATGAAATCATCGCGAATGGCTTCATACGCAGCCTGATTTTCAAAGCGCTCCTCTTGCACGCGCGTCCAATAGACGACATCGCTTTCGCTCAGCACAGCCTGCAAATTATCTGTTTCAAAAACATCAATCTGGTGTTCGCGTAAAAAGCGAAGGATTTCGTCTGGCATGCGAAGCGATGGCGGTGACACAAAACACAGGCGTGTATTGTTCACACCATAGATTGCGATTAACTTTGCCAGCGAATGCACAGTACGCCCGTGAAGTAAATCCCCGACCATTGTAATTGTGAGATTATTGATGTGATTTTTCTTATCGACGATGGTAAACAGGTCGAGCAGCGCCTGTGTAGGATGTTCGCCCGGGCCATCACCGCCGCTGATAACGACGGTAGGCGTTACAATTCGGCTGTTGAGCATATCGAGATAGTGTGCTGCTTGATAGGCTGACCCCAATTCAGGATGCCGCAGCACAATTATGTCGGCATAACATCCCGCAGCGCGCACCGTATCCGCTAAATTCTCGCCTTTGTATACCGATGAAAAGCGCACCCCATTACTGGCACTGACCACTTCACCCCCTAATCGCCGCATCGCTGCCTGAAACGACATATCAGTGCGGGTGCTCGCCTCGAAAAATAATGTCGCCATAACACGCCCATCACATAATTGAGTCAGTGTTGGGTCGCGACGGCTTAGACGTTCACGCAAGGCAAACGTATTGTTGAACAGGGTGTCGAGATCGGGTCGTTGAAATTGCTCGACAGTGATGATGTGCTTGCCTGCAAAGCTGCCATCAATGGGTGTCGGAGTATAGCAAGCAAGGTACTCGCGTGAATCGCGGAGATAAGAGCTGTCTGGTTGCGAGGGACTCATGGTCTACTCCCGGAAACTATCGCCGGAGCGTAACTGTATCAGGACATCTAATACCATGTCAACGCGGATTATCATGCAGACCGGGCACTGGCATTAACACCATGTCGCTGCAATTCCCGTGAGGTTGTGCCATAATCGTGCGGGTCTAACGTGAGGAACGATTGTGGAAAGGGTGGATTTTTAATATGAACGTTACTGCCGCGTCAGAAGCGGTTATCCAGACTCGGGTTGATGCCGCAATTATTATGCTCTTTGAAACGACAAATTTAAGTGAGGTTGCAGCTAATCATGCTGCCCAGAGCGTGAATGCGGCATTGCATGGCGAGCTGGCTGAAATGATTGCCGACGGCGACTTTTCGGGGAAAGTCAATCAGATTGCCGTACTTTATCCGCGGGGGTCTATCCCTGCACGACGACTTATCCTTGTTGGATTGGGCAAGCGCGAAGACTTCACAATCGACCAGCTTCGCCGCGCAGCCGCACAGGGGGTTCAGCGAGCGCGAACTCTCGCATCAAAAACGGTGGCGATGGTGACTGCGGGCACGGGTCGCGCTGGTCTGGCTCCTGCGACTGCGGCGGAAGCACTTGTAACAGGGGCGCTGTTGGGACTCTATCAATGGCGGGGACAGAAGACAGATGATCCAACAGACTCGCCACTCGAAGCGCTAACGCTCCTTGCTTACAGTGATGATGATTTGTCCGATGTGCAGCAAGGCGTGCAAGCGGGTATTGCTGTCGCAGAAGGTGTGAACTTCACCCGTGACCTCGTGAATCTGCCGCCGAATTTCTGTACGCCGGAATATCTCGCGCAAGAAGCGACACGCATGGCGGAATCAGTCGGGCTGGCTGTTAAAGTGATCGAAAAACAGCAAATGCAAGCGCTCAAAATGGGCGCGCTGCTGGCAGTCGCACAGGGAAGCGATGCACCCCCGCGTTTCATCATTCTGGAACACAATCCCGACAAAGCCGCCGATGGTCAAACAATTGTGCTGATAGGCAAGGGCGTGACGTTTGATACGGGTGGCTACAGCCTGAAAACGCGCGATGGCATGTTGACGATGAAAGTCGATATGGCGGGTGCAGGCGCGGTCTTAGGCGCAATGCGGGTGATTGCGCGATTGAATCTACCATTGCATGTGGTTGGTCTTGTGCCGGCAGCGGATAATATGATTAATGGACAAGCCTATCGACCCTCAGACGTGATTACAGCCAGCAACGGAAAAACCATCGAAATCATCAGCACCGATGCCGAAGGTCGTATGCTGCTCGCCGATGCCCTCGTCTATGCCAAACGCTATAACCCGGCAGCCGTAGTCGATATTGCTACCTTGACGGGTTCGTGTATGGTTGCGCTGGGGACGGGTGTTGCCGGTGGCTTGTTCAGTATTGATGATACGCTGCGTGATGCGCTGATTACAGCCGGAAACATGACACACGAACGGGTCTGGTCACTGCCCCTGTATCCTGATTACAGCAAGACGATAGAATCGGATAGTGCTGATGTCAAAAACTCGGGTGGACAATATGGCGGGGTAGGTACGTCGGCGGCATTCTTACGCACATTTGTGGATTATCCCGCATGGGCACATATTGATATGGCGGGAATGGCACGGCGTGATTCTGCTGACGGCGGGTATCAACAGGGCGGTGCAACCGGATATGGTGTGCGATTGCTGACAGAATTTGTACGGCAATGGCGAAAGTAGCCAGTTTTATACTTCGCGCGAAACAAGATTGGGAACGGAGGGCAGTTATGGAGATTCTGGGTATAGACATCGGAGGTACCGGCGTGAAGGGCGCGCCTGTCAACACACGCACGGGGGAACTACTCGCCGAACGGTACCGCATTCCAACACCACAGCCCGCTACACCTGAAGCCGTTGTTGAGGTCGTGGGCGAGATTGTCGAGTCGTTTAACTGGAAGGGCGCGATTGGCTGCACGGTCCCGGGTGTCGTGCGGCGAGGGGTGATTTATACAGCCGCTAATATAGACAATGCGTGGATTGGTGCCGACGCAGCCGCACACATTCGCTCCAGAACGAATTGTCCGGTGCGCGTGCTGAACGATGCGGATGCCGCCGGTATCGCCGAAATGCGCTTTGGCGGTGGTCGCGGGCATGATGGCGTGGTTATGATCATAACATTCGGCACTGGTATCGGTAGCGCGCTGTTTGTTGAAGGCCAACTGGTGCCAAATACAGAGTTAGGTCACCTCAAAATGTATGGCAAAGATGCTGAACACCGCGCCTCATCGCGTGCGCGGGATGAAGAGGGGTTGAGCTGGAAAAAGTGGGGTAAACGGGTCAATGACTATCTACAGTATGTCGAATCGCTATTTTGGCCTGACCTGTTTGTGATTGGTGGGGGGGTGAGCAAGAAGTTCGATAAATTTTTCCCGTATCTGGATGTCAAGGCGGCGACTGTGCCGGCAGAATTACGAAACAATGCCGGTATTGTGGGCGCTGCACTGGCTGCCGAAACCTTACTGTAGTTTATTGTGTCAACATCAAGAGCTTGAAATGCGAGTGGTGAACCAATCGATACCCTGCATTGCGAAGACTGTAATGAACCGCAAACGATTGGTAGCGAATAATATGAGGATTTTTGCTGGATTGCGGGTATAAGAGAACTGTTGAAACTTCATCCCCAGACACAAAAGGAGTGAGTTGTGCGCGAAATTGGACGGGTACAGTTTGTGCAAATTCAACGCGAAAGTCTGAAGTTTGGGGAGGGGCAGGATCGGCACTATAACCCCTCGCCGATACTCGTTGTCGATGAAATTCACATCACGCGCGAAGGGATTTATGGTGTTACAGAGGCTGGTCAACGGATCATCGACGTGCATCACGAGGCACATCCCGGTTCACGTAATCGCGGGCGAGAGAATGCCGTGTCCATTGGGTTTACGGCCCACTATGATGCCATCCGAGATCGTTTTGGATCACACCTGAGTACCGGTATCGCAGGTGAGAATATCATCATTGACTGCGCGGAAATCGTCGCCCCTGCCAAAGCGGGTGACTCGGTAGTCGTACATAGTGTGGCGAATAATGTCGATTATCGCTTCGCATCCCTTCAACCCGCGCCACCGTGCGTCGAATTCAGCCGCTTCGCGATTACGGGGAAAATTCAACCGTTCCCTGAGAATGACCGACCACCTGCTGAACAAGTCAAGGCGACGCTGCAATTTTTAGATAATGGCATTCGCGGCTATTATGCGGTGTATCCGGGTGCGGAACCCGCAATCATCCGGGCCGGGGACATCCTGTACGCAGTCGATGACTAATCGAGGGATGCTGCCGCTGCTTTATCCACCATCCACAGGAGTTGACCGTCTTTGGGTCGAATCAGTTGTGAGGGCAGAACGATAGGTTGGTGTTGACTGTGTAGTACAGCACGCAAACGGGTGGCTTTGTTTGTGCCTGTCACTAAAAAGGCAATATGCCGAGCGTAGTTAATTGCCGGGGGTGTGAGCGTAATTCGCCACACCCCTAACTTATCCACATAATTGGCAACAACCCATCGTTCAGTTTCGACCAGTGCAATTGTGCCCGGAAATAGCGAAGCTGTATGCCCATCATCGCCCATGCCCAGTAATATCACATCAAAGCGTGGCAGGTCTGCGTTTGCAAAAAATGTGTGGAGCGTCGTCTCATAGTGGCTGGACGCCCTTTCCGGGTTCAGTTCGC
>CAZTLI010000367.1:0-5731 GCA_964614375.1 uncultured Anaerolineaceae bacterium | reverse complement strand
GATACCGCCGATGTCATGGTGGGCGCGGTGGATGTTGCGATTACGAAGGTGGTCGATAATCCCACACCCAACACAGGCGACACCGTGACCTATACCATCACCGTCACTAATAACGGACCCGGCACAGCCAACAATGTGCAGGTGAACGAATCGCTGCCGATTGATGGCGTGCTGCTGACCTACATCAGCGACAATCCGAGTGCGGGCACATTCACACCGAATCCACCCAACAGTACGTGGAATGTCGGCACGCTAGCGAACGGTCAGACCGAGACGCTGCAAATCACAGTGCGCGTCGAAGTGGCGGGCGGCAGTGTGCCGAATACAGCGACGGTCAGCACCAGCAGCAGCGATACCGACGCCAGCAACGATAGTGACGGCGCGGCGATTACGCTTGGCGGGACGGACGTGTCTGTCGCCAAAAGCGTGGATGACTCGACACCCGATACCGGCGACACGGTGGTCTATACGGTGGTGGTGCGGAACGAAGGCCCCAACATCGCCACCAATGTCGAAATCACCGACGCCCTGCCCGCAGGCGTGGCTTATAGCGCGACACAATCGGTTTCGCAGGGCACATATGACGAAATCAGCGGTGTATGGACAATCGGCGACTTGACTGTCAATCAACAGGTGACGCTGGTTATCGAAGGACAGGTGACAGCCAACGGCGGCATCATCATCAACACCGCCTCGCTGACGGCAGTTGACCAGCCCGATTTCAATCCCGCCAATAACGATGCCGATGCGCCCATCTTCATCGGTGCGGCAGACCTCGAACTGACGAAAACGCGGACGATTGCAGGCGTACAGGTCGGGCAGCCCGTGCGCTACACCATTACCGTTCGGAACGCCGGGCCAAATCCCGCCACGGGCGTCCAGGTGACCGATTACATGCCCGCCGCGATTACCTATCTGTCGTCCAGCCCGTCCCAGGGCACGGTCACTGCGCCGCCAGGTACACCGATTGTCTGGACTGTCGGTGCGCTGGCAGTGGGGCAATCCGCGACGCTGATTGTCGATGGTGAACTCAATTCGATAGTCGGCACGCTGGAAAATATCGCCGAAGTCACTGCTGCCGGACAGCCCGACCCCGACTCAACACCGGGCAATGGCGACGCCACTGAAGACGATCAGGATTCATCGCTCAGCGCTGCGATTTTCGACCCGCCCTATGGTCTGAAGACGTTCGATGACAGTGGACTGCCGCAAATCGAGTGGACGATGATCTGGGTCAATCCATCGACAGCGCCCGCCACCGCCGACATCTTCGATGACATTCCAGCAGGCACGACCTTCGTCGCGGGCAGCTTGCAGTGTTCATCGCCGGGTGGAACAGTGACCAATGTCTGTGAATTCCAGGCGGGCAGCAACCGCATCCACTGGCAGGGCGTCATCGCACCCGACCCCGGCGCACAGACTGTCGATCAGGCCAGCAATCAACTCATCATCCGCTTCCGTGTGACCGTTGATGGCGCGGTGAATCGCGTCCAGAACGTGGGCACACTGACGACCAGCGGCGGACAAAGCGCGGCGACCAACGTCGCTGTTTGGGAACGCTTCCCCGGCGGTGCGCCCATTGACCTCGACCTCGTGAAATCGGTTGACCCGCCGTTTGCACAACCGGGTGATACCGTCGTCTGGACGATTGTCGTCGGCAATTCGACCAATCAGGTAGCGACGGGCATTCCGGTGACCGATGTGCTCGATACAGGTCTGGAATTGACCGGACACACCGCCACACACGGCACGGTCAGCGTCAACGGGCAAAATATCCAGTGGGACATCCCCGCCCTGCAACCGGGCGAGACCGCCATCCTGCGCCTGACAACGCGCGTGGGCGACGATGTGGTTGTGCCCTTTGAAATCTTGAATATCGCGCAGTGGCTGACCAAAACAGCCGAGGCGCGGCTCATCAGCGCCAGCGAACTGCCGCAGACGGGGCAATCCCCCTGGAGCAGCGTGCATGGCGCAATCGGGGTGGCGCTGGCGACGATGCTCATCACGGGCGCGGCCTACCGCATCCATCGACGGCGCGCCCGTTCATAACACCATCCCCATCTCACCTGCACACACCAGGAGAGCGTCCAACCGGGCGCTCTTCCGGGTTATGGATGCGGTAGGACTACAGCGTGGATGGATAAGAACGTTTGTTTTTGTGTGAGTTGAAGCTATGCTATAATGACTGTCACCTACTTACTGGATAGGTGCTTCATGCTGACAAAAGAACAGATTGACCAACTCAAAACGGACAATTTATCAACACTCTACCAAATACTTCAAAATGGTTCCTCGGATAAAGAGATTCTGTATATCCTGAAGAATCTAGGCAAGCTGCCGGATGATTTTGAAGGTGACCTGTTTGTTCCATTCTTGCAAAGTCCATCTGATGAGATTCGCCTCTGGGCGGTGAAAAGTCTCGGCAAAGTCAAAGATTTGAGATATTTTGATGCTTTATCACAACTCGCTTTGCACGATGACGATTCAATGGTTCGGCGTGAAGCCGTTTCCTCAATTGGGCGTATGAGAAGCCGGGAAACAATCCCCGTTTTACTGGAATTGGTTGATGAACATGACCCGAAAATCGTGTTGCAGGCGATTCGGGCGTTATTGAATTTCAAGTATAATCCCAGGATTCAAGATAAACTAAAAACCCTGGCAACACATCCCAATGAGCAGATTCAAGCAGTGATTTCTAAAGAATTCGGGCTAAATGAGCGTTCAGATTCTTCCCAATATCCCCATCCGCATTCGCCAGTTTTTATGAGAAATGTGGTTGTACATGGTGATGTGCGAAATGTATTGTGCGATGTGCCGGATGTGTCTATTCACTTAACGTTCACATCGCCGCCATATTATAACGCGCGCGATTATTCAATATACATCAGCTATGAACAATATCTCGATTTTTTGACAGCGGTATTTATTGAAGTTCATCGCGTTACAAAAGAAGGTCGCTTCTTCATTCTTAACACCTCGCCGGTGATTGTGCCCCGCATCAGTCGCGCACATTCGAGTAAACGCTATCCCATACCTTTTGACATTCATCCACGATTAATTGACATTGGCTGGGAATTCATTGATGACATCGTATGGGCAAAGCCTGAAGCCAGCGTCAAAAATCGGAACGCAGGCTTTTTGCAGCATCGTAAACCTTTAGCTTATAAACCCAATGCTGTTACCGAATACTTGATGGTGTATCGAAAGAAGACGGATAAACTACTCGATTGGAACATGCGCCAATACGACAGGAAAACCGTCGAAAATAGCAAGGTGCTGGGCGAATATGAAACCTCGAATCTATGGCAAATTGACCCCACCTTTGACCGCGTTCATAGTGCCGTGTTTCCGTCAGAATTATGCCAGCGCGTCATCACCTATTACTCTTACGCAGGCGACTTAATTTTCGATCCTTTTGGCGGCAGTGGCACATTGGGAAAAGTCGCACAGTCACTGGATAGGTATTTTTTCTTGACTGAGCAGGATGACTCTTATTTTGACTATATTCAACAGAATATCGGCGGTCAGACTCTGTTCAATCAATACGCACCACAATACCTGACCCTCCCTGAATTTCAAAAATTAGCTTCGGAATTCCGGGAATCACAGAAAGAAGAGTGAGATGCGCCTCACGGATGCCCTTACGCAAGATATTATTCGGCATGTCATCAATGGAGAGGATTATCGGATAGAAATCGTCTCGCTGATAAATGCTTTATTCCTGGAATATGCGGTTGAGTTTTTCAAGAAAGTTGCAAATGCAAAGTTGGATAACAAAGAAATTTCGGTGGATTGGTATAAGAAAGAATTTTTGCATGAATCACTGCCGTCTGAGGATTTGATAATTCATGCAGGGTTAAACAAAAAAACTGTTGCCAATATGTACGAGTCAACAAGACGAGAAATTATATTAGAAGAAATCCCCAAACATTATGATAAATTGCTGCAACTTATTGAAACACTGGTCGAAAGTAGCGATATAGATTTGATGCTGACCATTAAACTCCAAACGGTTGCTGTGGACTTAACCTTTAATGAAAGCCTCGTTGTGATTAACATGATTGCGGTTAAGCGCGCGGCATTACGAGGAGGCGCATGGAGCACAGCCGGGAAACAGGTCGAAATACCACTGATGAAGACTCTATGTAAACTGTTTAATGTGCCAGCTAATCACTATGTCACGAAAGGTCTTACCAAAGAGGGGCGCGAGGTGGATTTTCATTTAATCGGTGCGAACGGTGAAAATTATCGCTGTGAGGTCAAACTCATGGGGCAAGGTAACCCGGAAAGTGCCGATGCGGTGATTGCCAGAGATACCACGGTTTTTGTCGCGGACAAGCTCTCCGATTTGAATAAACAGCAGTTGACTACACGCGGGATTCATTGGGTTGAACTGCGGGCTGAAGAGGGATATAAGCGGTTTTATACAATTCTACAGGCGCTTCGCATTCCTGCTGCTGATTTCACAGGCGATGTGAATCACGCACTGGATACAAGCTTAGAAGACCTGTTCCCCGCAGTAAAATAACGCCTCACACCAGCAGGAAGTAGCCGAGTACCGCGCCGCCATAAATGAGGGCCAGCAGCGTCGAGACCATCACCAGCCGTTCGCTGCGGGGACGGTCACGGCGGGCGAAACGATGCAGCAGCACGGGCAGCGTAATCAGGCCAAATGGCACGAGAATCAACGGCAGCACACCGGTCGCAAAGCCAAAAATCGCAATGACAATCAACAGGCCTGTTGCCAGCTTCAAAATGGGTAATGAATAGCGCAGGCCGACGATGGTTGTGAAGTTGCGGTCTGTCAGCGAATCGACTTCGTAATCGCGCGCCTGCTGCTCTAATTGGGCCGCCAGTGATGCACAGAAAAACATCGCCAGCATGATCATATCCACCGCCAACCAGCCGTTATCAATCAGCAGCGTCGTGATGAAATAGGGATAGGTTTGCACGAAAATTGCATGTGTCAGCAAATCCAATCCGGGACGGCTTTTCAGACGCAGCGGATGCGCCGAATAGCCCCACACGATGAACATCGACATCGCCAGTACCAGCAGGCCGCGCCCACCATACTGCACAAATACCAGCGTCACAAATGCGACGACCAATGTCATCCCCAATTTCAGTTGGCCTGCCGTTAAGGGTGGATTGACGAAGAAATTACGGCGGGCTTTGCCGGGGTCTTTGGCGTCATAGGGCGCGTCGCAATAATCGTTATAGGCGAAGGCCAGCCAGTAGCTGACGGTAATCGCCGTCACCAGCAGCAAATTCGCCGGATTCACCGCGCTGTGCAGCAGCAGCGCCAGCATGGAGATGACCAGCGTCACGCCCCATGCGTCGGTATGGTTGGCGAACAGAACGAATAATGAGCGGCGGAGAGTCTGTTGTGGCACGATGCAGTCCTTCAATGCAACCCCGATAGAGCGGCATGTAATCATACGGCCTATTATACGATTCGACAATGGTTCAGGTTGTAACCCGATACCAGTAGCGATAGGCTTCTTTGAAGCCGAGTTTGTTATAGAGGCGCAGGGCGGGCGCATTTTCGAGGTTGACCTGTAGATAGGCGTGTTTCGCGCCGTGCTGTTTGCCCCAATGCAGGAGATTCAATACGAGGTCTGTACCCAGTCCACGACCACGCAACCGCGCGTCGGTCACGATGTCATAGAGGCCGATGTAACCGCTATCGACAATGCCCAGACCCACCGCCACCATCGCGTCATTTTCATAC
>CAZTLI010000366.1:0-5744 GCA_964614375.1 uncultured Anaerolineaceae bacterium | reverse complement strand
ACCATGACGAACCATGCCGGAGGGCCATCATTACGGTTTGCGCCGAATCCCATCGTTTAGCGTGTCCTTTGTCTCGTGTCCGGGGGTGTGGGGCGATGCCAGTTGAATTAAATCGCCTCCAGTCGCAGCGCGTTCAAAATCGTGGCTGCGGTTTTTTCGTCAACATGCCGCTTGAGCACATGATCGAGTGAATCAGTCAGGCGTTTGGTACGCAGCAGGCATTTCACGCGGTTGAGCATGACGATGTGGTCGAAGGGTTTGGCGATGAAGTCGTCTATACCGGCATCAATCGCCTTTTGCTTATCGCCTTTTTCATCCAGGGCCGTAATCATCGCGATAGGGATGTGCCGTGTTTCCGGGTCGGCTTTCAGACGTTTGCACACCGCAAATCCACTCAAATCACCCATGCGCGCATCCAGCAATATCAGGTCGGGGCAGTCTTCGGCTATCATCGCCAGGGCCGATTCGCCGCTATACGCCACGCGGACGGCATAATTTTCCATCGTGAGATACGTTTCCAATACTTCGCTAATCAGGTCGTCGTCATCCGCCACCAGAATTTTGGCTTTTGGCTCATCCACGCTCATCACCCCCCACCCGCAAAATCTGCGCTACGCCTGCATTGTAGCACAGACAATCCCGCTTGCCAGATACGCTTGGCGAAAATAGTTATCCGCGCTATAATGCCCCTATTCTATGATGGAATAGGGTATGGGTGTACTCACACCAGACGAAACGATTCTCGGATTACTGGCGGCACAGGCGCGGCATGGTTATGACCTGTTGGATTGTTTTCATACCGCGTCACAATTGGGGCGTGTGTGGTCACTGAGTAACAGCCAGATTTATGCAGTGCTCAAACGTCTGGAAAAACGGGCATTTATCACCGGACAGCAGGTGGCGTCCGACCATGCGCCGACACGTACCGAATACACCTTGACTCAAGCGGGGGAGTCGCAGCTTCGCGATTGGCTGCATTATTCCCACCCCTCAGCCAGCATCCGGCGGGTGCGTGTGGAATTTTTAAGCCGACTGTACATCGCCCGTGAACTCAACCTCCCGACTCATGCCATCGTGAATAATCAGCGGGCAGCGTGTCGTGAAAAATTGGCGCAGTTAGAAGCTGAACGCGACAGTGCCGAACCCGGCGTGGATTATCTGGCGTTGGAATTACACATTTCGCAGTTACAGGCCGTCTTAGGGTGGATTGACCGCTGCGAGATGATACCAAATTCCGTGGATAATGAAGGAGTGTGATAATGGTTGTCAGGAGATGGTTATGGGTATGGATAGTCGTCCTCAGTCTCGGCGCGATTGTGGTCAACGCACAACAAAGCGAACCGCGCACGCTGGTTGTCTTCGCGGCGTCTTCACTGACAGATGCCTTTGAAGAAATCGGAACAGAATTTGAAGCGCAATATGAAGGGGTGACGGTCATCTATAACTTTGGTGGTTCATCGACCCTTTCGGCACAAATAACCGAAGGCGCGCCTGCTGATGTGTTCGCCAGCGCCAACGTGCCTCAGATGGATGTGGTCGTTGAAACGGGGCGTGTCAATACAGACGATGTGCAGATTTTCGCGCGGAATTGTCTGGTCGTCGCGCTGCCTGCCGATAATCGCGCTGGAATCACCACGTTGCTCGATCTCGCCAATCCGGGTGTGCTGCTGGTGGTCGCCGCGCCCGAAGTGCCCGTCCGCACCTATACCGACACGATGTTCGGTCTGCTGGCGTCCGATCCGGCTTATGGTCCCGACTATGTTGAGGCAGTGATGCGAAATATCGTCTCTGAAGAACCCAACGTGCGGCAAGTGATGGCGCGGATTGCATTGGGCGAGGCCGACGCAGGCGTGGTCTATCGCTCCGATGTCACGCCCGATATTGCCGATGCGGTCATTGTCCTGACGATACCCGACACGTACAATGTGTTCGCCAGCTATCCGATAGCGCCCTTGAACGATACCAGTCAACCCCAGCTTGCCGCCGCGTTTGTAGACTTTGTGCGCTCAGATGCGGGTGGGGTGATCCTTGATTCATGGGGATTAGTGCCTGTTCCGCCAGACGAAATCGAAGTCACACCCGAAGCGACTCCTGATGTAGACATGACAGCCGAACCGGATGCAGAAGACCAAACGCAACCCCTCACGACCTGCCGCTAAATCCCTCCAGACAGGCCGTGTGCTGGTTGGCGCGGCGGGGACGCTGGGATTCGCGCTGCTGGTATTGCCGTTGATTGCGCTGGCTGCGCGCGGTGTGCTCAATGGCGCGTGGATGAATCTGCCCGAATCAACGGTAGTGTGGGACGCAGTGTGGTTAAGTTTGCGGACAGCGGCGATTACACTGGTATTGACAGTGTTGTTTGGTACGCCGCTGGCCTATATTCTGGCGCGCTGGCATTTTCCCGGTAAACATATCATCAACCTGTTCATCGAACTGCCGATTGTCATGCCGCCTGCCGTCGCAGGATTGGCGCTGCTGGTCGCGTTTGGACGGCGGGGTGTGTTTGGTGAAGTGCTGCTGACGTTTGGCATTTCGCTGCCGTTTAGCACTGAAGCCGTGATATTGGCGCAGCTATTTGTGTCCGCGCCGTTTTATATTCGCGCTGCACAACTTGGATTTGCCGGAGTCTCGCGCGAGATAGAAGCGGCGGCGCGCGTCGATGGGGCAGAAGGGCTTACGTTGTTCCGGTTTGTCACGCTGCCGTTGGCGTTGCAGGCATTGGCGTCCGGGTTAATTCTCAGTTGGGCGCGGGCAGTGGGCGAATTTGGCGCGACAGTGCTGTTCGCAGGCAATTTTCAGGGCGTAACACAAACGATGCCCTTGCTTGTGTACAGCGTATTTGAGCGCAATATTGACGCCGCTATCTGGACAGGGCTGATACTGATTGCGATGGCGCTGGTGGCGCTGGTGGGGTCGCAGTGGTTGGCGCGTCGTGGCGAGGTGGACGAACCATGACGACACTCACCGTCCTGACATTGAATTTGCGTGCAACCGCAGATCGCTGGCACGAACGCTTTCCCATGATTATAGATGCCATTCACGCCCATCAGCCGGACATCATCGCTTTGCAGGAGGTGCGATTATTGGTTGGACAAGCCCATCTCATCGCCGGGGCACTCAACTATCGCACACCCGACCAACCGTATGCCGTTCGTGTGGCGGAAGATTGGTATGAACCGCATATCCTCGGTAACGCCCTGTTATCGCGCTTGAAGGTGCTGGAATACGAACGTATCGAATTGAAAGAGGGGTATCGCATCGCGCAGCGCATTCGGATTGAATGTAATGGTAAAATGGTGGATGTCGCCTGTACACACTTGCATCATAAGCCACTTAATGAGGAGTCTATTCGCCTTCAACAAATGCAACAGGTGTGTGCGTGGTTATTGGAAAAAGAAAGTCGTGCCCACGCCCTTATCCTCATGGGCGATTTGAATGCTAAACCTGACAGCGAGACAATTGATCATGCCCGGTCACGGTTACAATCGGCCTATGAAGCAGTACATGGTCACGAACCCGCCTATACCTTTCCCACACCACTGCGGACTGATTTCAACGGTGAACGGCGCACGATTGACTATATTTTCGCGGATAAGGTATTTGCCGTGATTAATGCCCAGCTTGTTGGCGATAAACCCCATGCTGATGATCCGCTGTTGTATCCATCCGACCATTTGGGATTGGTTGCCACGTTGCAACTTGCGGAATAATGGATAACATGAAACCCCTGCACTGCATGACTTTTCTCGCGCCCAATCAAATTCCCTTACAACGATTTGTGGCAGAGACTATCGGCAAACGGTTTAATCGTCCCGTAAAATTTACTGTCGGACAGGTATATGCTGATGTGTTCGCTGCGGATGTCGCCTTTATCTGTGGATTGCCTTATGTGCGCCGCGCGACCTCGCAAACGCTGCCTGTGCCACTGGAAGCCATCGCCGCGCCGGTGTTGATTGGCGAGCGGTATTGTGATAAACCCATCTATTTCTCTGATGTCATCGTGCGGTACGATAGTCCATCCACACAATTTTCTGACTTACGCGGGACACGCTGGGCGTTTAATGAGCCGGAGTCGCAATCGGGTTATGGCATCACACGTTATCACCTGCTGCAAATGGGTGAGACGGATGGCTTCTTTAGTGAGGTAATTAACGCGGGTTATCATCAGGAAGCGATTCGGATGGTGTGCGATGGTCGTATTGACGCGGCGGCGATTGATTCGCATGTGCTGGCATTGGCATTGCGCGATACACCCGAACTGGCATCACAAATCCGCACGATTGCGACATTAGGGCCCTCCACGATCCAGCCTGTGACTGTTCGAGCAAATATGCCCTCGGATGAGAAAAGCGCGCTTCAACAAGCATTGACAACACTCCACGACGACCCGCCAGCACAACGTGAACTCGCGCGCGGATTGGTCGCGCGGTATGTTGCTCTTGACGACTCCGCTTATGCTGACATCCGGCAGATGGAAGCGGCGTGTAAAGCCGCGAACTTCTTTGAATTGCGATAAGGAATCTTCCCATAAAACAGGGAGAAACGCTAAAGGCTGCCCGCTATCTAACGAATTTCCTATGTATCAGCGCAATTGGACTACTTGACATATCGACAAATATCAATATAATGTGAATTATGATGAAGAATGTTGATCCCGTAGTATTCGCCAAAGCATTGGCAGATGACACCCGACAGGAGATTATGCGTTACCTGTGCTGTGTGTGGTTGAATGTCAATGATGTGGTAGAAAAGCTCGGCGGCAAAATCAAACAACCAACGGTGAGTCATCATTTGAAGCTGTTGGAAGATGCCGGGTTGGTGTTCGCGCAGCAGGTCGGGCGCCATCGCTACTATTCGCTCAATCAAGAGCATCTTGCGATTTGCTGCAATACATTGATTGCGAATTTCGCGCCGGATTATGGCGACGCGGTGATTGACGTGGACTCGATTCCGGTGGTTGAGCATCAACTGGTCATCGACGATTAACAATCCAGCTCTTTTTTTGACCTGATGTATCGACGTTTGTCGATATGTCTCTGACATGGCGTGATACGCCAGTTTTTTTACTGGCTTGTATCGAAGTTTATCAATATATTAGGAGGTCACCATGACCACGTTCTACCATGACTCGGACTGCGACTGCGACGACAGCGGATGCTGTGGTGGCGGTGGTGGCTGCGGGTGCTAGATGTAACGGGGCGTGCCGCGTGTACGCCCCGGCCTGATACGACACCGACGATTGTGAGGATTATGATGAGCAGCAAAACCTATTTTGACAACGTAGCAACATATTGGGATACGATGCGGCAAGGATTCTTCCCGGATAACCTGCGCGACAAGGCGTTGAATGCAGCAGGTATTCAATCGGGACAAACTGCCGCTGACATTGGCTCCGGGACAGGCTTTCTGACTGCGGCGCTGGTGGAGGCGGGTTTGCGGGTCATTGCCGTTGACCAGTCGCAGGCCATGCTCGACCAGATGCGCCAGAATTTCGCAGGGATTGACGCAATCGACTATCGTGTCGGTGAATCGGAAAGTTTGCCGATTGATGATGCCAGTGTCGATTATGTCTTCGCCAATATGTACCTGCATCACGTCGAACGCCCAGCCGTGGCAATTCAAGAGATGACGCGGATACTGAAGCCGGGTGGCAAGCTGGTCATCACTGACCTCGATGAACACACCTACGAGTTTCTCATCACCGAGCAGCATGACCGCTGGATGGGCTTCAAACATGCCGATAT
>CAZTLI010000365.1:0-5801 GCA_964614375.1 uncultured Anaerolineaceae bacterium | reverse complement strand
CGCCGCGAGCCAGGCGAACGTCGATGGGTCGGAGCTGGAGCGCAGGAAGTCTCGCCCATTTGTGAAGTTTCCAGCAAACACACGATCCCGGTGGTCGAGGACAACGCCCACGCGCTGTTCGCCAGATACAAAGGCCAATATCTGGGCACATTTGGCAGCATGGCGACCCAGAGCTTCCACGAAACCAAAAATTTCACCAGTGGCGAAGGCGGCGCCCTGCTCATTAATGATCCGAGCTATATTGAACGTGCTGAAATCATCCGCGAGAAAGGGACGAATCGCAGCCGCTTCTTTCGGGGTCAGGTGGATAAATATACATGGGTTGATGTAGGGTCGAGTTATCTCCCCTCCGATATGCTGGCGGCATTCCTGTGCGCCCAGCTCGAAAAAGCAGACGAAATTCAAGGCAAACGGCGGCACATTTGGGAATATTACAATCACCACCTGCCTAAATGGGCGGAAATGCACGACGTGCGGCTGCCGATTGTGCCCGATGATTGCGAGCAGTCGTATCATATGTACTATGTGCTGCTGCCGTCGCTGGAAATTCGGTCCCGCCTCATCGACTATCTCAAGTCGCAGAGCATTCTTACGGTATTTCACTACTTGCCACTACACATTTCGGACATGGGACAGCATTTTGGTGGCAAAGTCGGCGACTGCCCTGTGACAGAAGACATCAGTGACCGCTTGCTGCGCTTGCCATTCTATAACGCGATGACCGACGAAGACCTTGACCGCGTGATTGGCGCACTTTACTCGTTCGAGGATTGGTAAACCGGTTCGCACAATGTCGGGATAGACGCAAACAGCCTCTATCCCGGCGTATTTGGAACTTGCCCTATGTTGATCGCGAAAATGTGCTATAATTTAGATGTGGTTAAGCGAAGTTTGAAACAACCTTAACCAATAATCTGTCTCATAACAGTTATACTATGCTTAACAGAAACTCAGTCCATATTCCCACATAATAAACCAGCACAACAAACTAATTCCCTTATTTTTGACCTGTTTAAAGACGCTATATGGAAAGGAATTCCGGGCGCTTATGGTGCTGCCCGGCTCTTTGTGTTATGACTGAACCTAAACTTCGTATTGTCCCCCTTGGCGGTCTTGGGGAAATTGGTAAAAACATGACCGTCCTCGAAATGGATAATGATGCCATCATCATTGATACCGGTATCATGTTCCCCACAAATGACATGCTCGGGGTCGATTACATCATCCCGGACTTCCGTTATCTACTTGAACGGACAGACTTAACCATTCACGGCATTTTATATACGCATGGTCATGAAGACCATACGGGTGCTGCTTCGCATGTAGTCGATGCGCTTCCGAACGTCCCAATTTATGCCACCCCGCTGACCGCGGGATTGTTGGATGTGAAGCTCCGTACCAGGCGGGTGTCCGACGCCACAAAAATCAACATCTTTGAGGCAGGCGATACCTTGCAGATTGGCCCATTTGAGATTGAGTCATTCCATGTTACCCATAGTATTCCCGATTGTGTGGGTTTTGGCTTCAAAACACCGTATGGCTATATCGTCCATACCGGTGACTATAAGTTCGATAACACCCCGGTAGGCGGTAAGAAACCCGATTACGGGCGGTTGGCGAGTTTCGCACAAAAAGGTGTCAAATTGCTGCTGGCCGATAGCACGAATGCCGACAAACCGGGTTGGACGGCCTCCGAAGCCGAGATTGACCCGGCTTTCGACAACGTGTTCCGTAATGCCAGGGGGCGCATCATGGTCGCGACCTTCGCGTCGCTGATTTCGCGCATCCAGCAGGTGGTCTATGCTGCCCAAAAGCATGACCGCAAAATCGCCTTCGCCGGGACAAGTATGGTTGAAAATGTCAAAATGGCGCAGGAAATGGGCATTTTGGATGTGCCACCCAACATGGTTGTTGACTTAGCGCAGATAGACAACTTCCCGGCGCGCAAAGTCGTGATTATGGTGACGGGTACACAGGGTGAACCATCGGCTGTATTGGGGCGATTGGCAACACATCGGCATCGAACGCTGGAAATCCAACACGATGATACGATTGTCCTGTCCTCCCATCCTATACCCGGCAACGAAGAAATGGTCTATCGCACCATCAATAAACTGTTCCAACAGGGTGCGAATGTCATTTATGACCCGATTGAGCAGGTGCATGTGTCGGGTCATGCGTGTCAGGAAGAGATGAAATTGATGATCAGCCTCGTGCAGCCTGAATATCTCTTGCCAGTGCATGGTGAACTGCGTCATCTGCATCAACATGCCCAATTGGCGATACAATCGGGTATTCCGCGCGATCATGTTTTCGTGGCAGAAAACGGCACAGTCATCGAAATTGATAAAAAGGGTGTTCGATTGGGCGAACGTGTGCCGGGTGGTTATGTGTTTGTTGATGGCAGCGGTGTCGGTGATGTCGGTAGAGCCGTTATGCGTGACCGCGAAATCCTGGCGCGTGACGGTTTCCTCATTGTCAATGTCAACATCAATGGACGCACCGGTGAACTCTTGGGAGAGCCGGAAATCCTGTCGCGTGGGTTTATCTATTTGCGTGATTCGGATGAACTTATCCAACAGGTGAAAGATACTATCATTCGCGCGCTGGAAACAACGGCGCATTCACGTAATGGTCGGCGTCGAGATAAGCTGCAAGAAAGCCTGAGCCGGTTGCTGTATAACGAAACCAAACGCCGTCCGATGGTCTTCAGCGTGATTAACGAACACTAGTCACAACCTGCTCAAAAACAAACACCGACTGTCATTCATAAGTCGGTGTTGTTGATTCTTTGCATGGCGTAGCGCTATTGACTACTGCCTGCGTTCATTACCCCGTTTAAAATTGCCCGTCGCCTTCGCCATCACTAGCTGCGCGTCCCGACCATCGAGGCCGTCCATACGCGCGAGGAATTTTTGCGCCGGCTGCCCCTTCAGTATTTTGACTTGCTTGTCGTACCAGTACAACAGCACCGTGCCACTTTTGGTCACATGATAACTAAACACGTCGGCATCGAGTTTGTGGCGCTTGTCGATATTGGACATTAGGGCCGTTCCTCTAAGAGTTCGTTGGATTCAGCAAAATAGGACTGCCGCTTTTCTTCAGCGGAACGCTCGGCATTTTCTAGCAAATGGTCAAGTGTCAGGCGTGGACGCGCAACAAACGCCATCTGATAGGCAAATAAACTCCGTGACACCCGGATTAGGGCGCGATTGATACTTAACAGTAAACGACCTGCCACACCGTTGCCGACCGCCAGCGGAAACGGCGCGGGGATACCTTTTTCTTCCATAATGTCATACCCACTCAATTGCAACAACCGTCGCATCGAGCCAAAGGTGAACAAACGGGTATGGTCGAGGTCGAGAATACCGCGTTTGCCGTAATTGAACTGCCCCAAAAGCAAACTGAGACGAATGATAATAAAGGCAACGTTACCCGTCGTGATAATGACCTGTGTATCATCTCTGGCATAACGAATACGCAGCTTTTTGAGAAAACCTTCAGGGTCTTTTAGATGTTCAATAATGTCTAATACAAAAATGGTATCCGTTTTGGTGTCATCGGCAATGAAGTCGTAGTCATCGACATCTGCTTCAATCGTTTTATAGGAAAATTGCGCCGTCATCGGCAAAATGAAGCGATCAAGTGAAATAGTGCGGACATTTTGTTCGGCGAGATACTGCGCCATGAAACCCGGCCCACAACCGACATCTAACACCGTCGAACCCGGTTTGACCCGTTCAAGGGCAAAGGTATGTGAACTGGGAAATCCTAATTTGAACGTATAAAACGAATTATCCACATGGTAGTCAAATTTAGGATGATAATAAATACCGCGTGGCACAATCCGCGATAACAACGTGGATTTGAGGATGAGGATGCCGTAACGGATGCCGTTTACCCGTGAAATCTCATCACCATAATAGGTCGGGATCGGGATTTCTGTAATGCGTTTTCCCGTGTCCAGCATTTGAATGATAATGTCGGTATCGAAGTCAAAATAGTCGGCATTGAACATAAATGGTACAGACTTCAATGCGTTTACACTGTAGGCGCGATACCCGGTATGGAATTCAGATAATTTCGACCCTAACAACCAGTTCTGAATAAAGGTCAAAACCTGATTACCAACCCACTTATACAGGGGCATTCGGCCTTTAAGCGCGTCTGATTTATTGATCATCCGTGATCCAAAAACAACATCGGCCTCACCATTTAGGATAGGCTGCACCATATCTGGCAACAATTCCGGGGCATATTGACCATCACCATGCAGCAGCACGACGACATCAAAGCCATTCTGGATGGCATAGTGATAACCAACTTTTTGATTGCCACCATAGCCTTGATTTTCGGGATTATGAAGCACCGTAACGCTGAGATGGGGTTTCCGCCGCCCAAAATCAATCGCACGGTAGACTGTCTGGTCATCCGATTTATCATCTATCACCAGCACTTCGGTCTCAAAGGTGTCACCAGCATACATCGCAGCCGGAATCCGCTCCAAGACACTTTCGATGAATTGTTCGGCATTATAACTGACAATGAAAATGAGGACTTTTTTAATCATGGCTCACTGCGATTTCAAATATCAGGATAGATCAAGTGCATAATCGGTATCGACTTCGGACATCTTCTTGCGACGGCGCAGCCAATCGACCACTGCATCTGCTACCGACATATAAATCAGTGTGGCAATGACAGTGAAAACTGGCGCGAGTACCATCGTATAACGCGGCAGATTATACTGCGCTACCGCCGTTACACCCGCATGATACCCGATAATCAATAGACACAACATGAATAGTGGACGCAAGCGCGAGGGCAAAATCAGCAAACCATAGCCAACTAACGCCAGCATCGTCCAGAAGCGCGCCCATTCGATACTGCTTTGTAGACGATAGGGCTGCATAAGATCAAGATTGAGCCATTCTAAACCCAATCCATCGCGTCTTGGTACAGACTGATTGACATAAGGATGGTCGCAAAAATAGGCAAACCGATCCGCTAAATCGGGATTATTCTCAACATCAATCGCCATATTCGTACACATATTGCCAGACACACCGACAAAAAAAGGATGGATGACATAGGCATATTCCCGCGCAGCAGGGTCGCTAATGCCGTTGTCACGCTCGCTAACTGTCAAAAAGCGGCGCATCTCATCATAGACATGGCGCACAAATTGCCCCGGGTGCGCGCGAATCGCTTCCACATAGATCGCACGCATATTCATATCGGCATCGTTGGCCTGATTATAACGTGGCATACAGAAGCGGGTGATGAAGAACCCCCATGCCAATGCGTCCCAATTGACGAGAATATCAGTTGGCACATCACAATAATCGCCGCTGGTAATCATATCCTCTAGCTCAGCTGCCAATGGGCCATTTTCGACACTATGCAACCCTTGATAGAGATATGTCATCCCAAAATAGGTGTCGGTGTCGTCTGCGCCGAAGCTAAAGTGCCCGTCTAACCGCGCGCGTAATCCAGAAAAAGCGAATAGGGCGATACCGAAACCTATCAGGATAAACAGTAGTCGGCGGCGCTGCAATCGTAGGAACAACAGCAAAATCAGCACCGGGATAATAATAAACAATGCCACCGGACGAAAAACCGCGACCAGCCCCCACAGCGACCCCGCAATAATGGCTGCACGCCTGCTGTTCGCGCCTATGGTGACGAGACGGTAGCTAATCACCGTGGCGAAAACCAGCAGCGAGCTATAAATGCTCTCGGTAAACATCAAATTGGCATAAATCGCGGTTAAGGGCGAGACTGCCAGCAGTATACCG
>CAZTLI010000364.1:2586-5811 GCA_964614375.1 uncultured Anaerolineaceae bacterium | reverse complement strand
ATTAGAGTTTGCCCATGCCCTTGAAATATGTCACCGGCGACCCCTTACGCACACAGGCGCAATATCTGGCATTTGGTTATAACGGACGCGGACGCACCGAACAAGGCGACGTGGAATCGGCGTTGATGCAGCGGTATGCCGCGCCCTTCGCCAGTTTTCGTAAAATGTGTCGCAAACAGCGCATCGCGCCCGGTGAAAATTGGTTGTGGGTTGAGAGTCGCCCCAATTTGATTTTTATGGTGATTCGCGCATCGTCTGTCGGCGCGACCCGACTGCGCTATGTGCAATCCGCCGCGCTCACCCTCGCCCGTGACCATGCCTTGCTGGGAATCAAGAGTATGGCGGTTGCGCCGCTCGGCAATGCCTATGAATGGCCTGAAATTAGACTGCTCCTCAGCCAGTGGTGGGAAAAGCTGCCTTTCCCGGTGATTATCTACGATGAATATCAACCCGGTCTGCAAGCCGACGAAGGGTTGTACCAGGCGCCGTAAAACCGTATCGAGTAGAGACAATCCGATGTGATTGTCCTGATAGAGCGTACAGTCTTTACACTTTCCGTCCTCTGCGTAACGCATTCATGCGTCCTTTGCGGTTCAATTTTTTCGTCAGTGGCTAGCGGCGAAAGGCCAATCAGCCACCCATAACCCCGACTTCCTCAAGATTGGCATCAGGATTGCATTACATCACAGGCAGGTTCAATCTGCCAATCAGAATCCCCATATAATCGAGGCTACATCTCAGCATATTGATAGGGGAACATCATGTCGGATAAGCATTATGATGTCATCATCATCGGGGGACGTTGTGCCGGGTCCAGTCTTGCGCTGCGGTTAGCGGGCAATGACCTAAAGATACTCTTGGTTGACCGCGCACACTTTCCCAGTTTGCCAAATGTGCCCTCCAGCCCATTTATTCATCCCAGCACGATAAAGTTACTCGATGAGCTGGGTATCGACGAATCGGAATACACCCATCCCGGCGCGAAGCTCGAACGCTTTGTCGTGGATTTTGTGAATTATTTTCATGTCGTAATGCCCGCAGCCCGCATGATGCTTGACCGGAATTATTGTTATGGGCTGGATCGCAATTTATTCGACCAGACGCTGTGGAATCATGCCGCCAGCGCGCCCGGTGTTACGGCGTGTGATGGTTTCGCCGTGACCGAAATTCTTAAGGACGAGTCCGGCACGGTCAAGGGTATCGTCGGCAAGCCAAGCGGCGGGACTGCCGAAACCTACACAGCCGATCTGGTGGTGGGTGCGGATGGTCGCTTTAGCTTCGCGGCGCGGCAGTTCGGGGCGAAGGTGGTTGAAGAACAGAACGCCTTCACCACAGCGGCCTATCATGCGGAATGGGAAAATGTCGATGATTATGCGCCAGAATCCCCGAATGCGGTCACGATGTACAACACCAACAAAAACTTCATGTTGATTGTTCTCCCCATTGCCGAGCGTAAATACATCATCAGCACCTACTTGAAATCGGAAGATGCCCAATTCGGCGCAAAAGGTGTGGAGCAAGCCTATTGTGAAGGATTGCAGCGTGTACCGCACCTGTGGAATCGGCTCAAGAATGCGCGGCGCGTGACCGATGTGGTGGGCGTGCGTCCGATTGAAAATGGCTATCGCGAGGCGGCGGGTGCAAATTGGGCGCTGGTCGGCGATGCGGTGCATTACAAAGACCCGATTGATGGTCAGGGGATTTATGACGCGCTGCTCGAAACGAAATTCCTGGCACAGGCCATCATCGACTGGAAGCACCATGGCATGACGTGGGCAGACGCAGGTACACGCTATCAACAGCAGGTCATGGACGCCACCCACCCCTTTTTCCTGCAAACGGTGGAACGGGTGAAACAAAATGTGCATACCAACGTGCCCGGTTTCATCGCCAAGACGCTGGTTCGCTGGACGCTCAACGACCCGGACTATCAGACTGAATTTTTGCGCTATTTAGGCCGCGCGATTAATCCAACCGATTTCAAAGTCACGCCGGGTATCTCACCAAAAGTTGTGATGAAGGGTATCATCGGGGATATTCGCAGCCGCTTTAGTCACAATTGATTCTGAAGTGTGTATCTGAAGATGTCATGTCGGGGAGGGTCATGGACTCTCCCCTGTCTTTTTCAAGTCTTGCATTTAACCCTGCGGCACAGGCAGAGGCTGCCACGCACCGCTCACACGCCGATAGAGGCGTCCATCGGGGCCGATGACCCATACATCACCCGGCGCGCCGACAGCGATTTTGACCGCGCTTGCGCTTTGCTCCTGTCGCCAGTTCTCACCATTCCGTTCAAAGATGCGATTCTGGAAATCGACATACCAGACCGTATCGGCAGTATCGACGGCGACTGATTTCACAGCTTGCGAACTCATGTTGCGTGCCCATGAGCCGCCCGGCGCGCGTTTATACAGGAAATTATCGGCTGTCACTGCCCATACATGCTCTGGCCTGCCAACCGCGACCTGTATGCCGCTGCCCTGCCGATCTTGCTGCCATTTATCGCCCGTCCGATAATACAGCTTATTATTGCCATCGACGTACCAAACGGCGTTATCAGCTCCAGCGGCAGCATATTTGGCGGATGTGACTGCTGCGTCGCGCTGCCAACTTTGCCCTGCGCGACGAAAGAGTTCACCCGCGTCGTTGACCAACCACACATTTTTGCCATCGCCGACGGCGATTTGTTTGCCGCCCGCGTTGGGATCGCGCAGCCATTCCGTGCCCGACCAGTACCACAGCCGTTTGCTTTCATCGACTGCCCACACAATGCCATCTACACCCACCGATACGTCTATCATTTTTGTCATGAATCCATCACTCCCGACTATCCACGTACACTGTGTACTGATTGTACAGAGTCACGGGGTCAGGGTACAGGTGATAATGACTCAACGCCAAGTAGGGCAATCCGGCAGATTGCCCGGATCAGACCAGCGCCGCGCTGACGGCTGACTTGCTGATGGCTATCGGCGCTACTGCCGCTTCCAGACATTGCGCGCCGCTGCCTCCGACAATGGCAGCATAGCGTGTGCCCGCCGGGATGTCGATGCGGTCGCCGGGGCGCAGGGTCAGGCGTTGATTGGCGTCTGGCAGGCGGATTTCTAGCGCGCCACTGACCACATACAGCGCCTTATGATACCCATGACTGCGCGTGCCATAGTGATGGTTGGGCGTTTTGCTCCACAGATAGGGGCGCAGGCCAGACTGCTGCATTTGACGGGT
>CAZTLI010000364.1:0-2486 GCA_964614375.1 uncultured Anaerolineaceae bacterium | reverse complement strand
TGGATTGCGAGAAACACGAATGGACTTTTTTTCACGCCTGATTGGATTTTTAACGCGATTACTGGGCATGGGCGGCGGCAGTGATGGACAAGGAGGCGGCATGTCGAACAGCGAGATTTCACACGCATTGGTCATACCAGATGACAATTTCAACGCCTGGTTACAGGCCACCCAACCCTATACCCGCGCTTTCGAGCGGGTGGCGATTGTACGCGGCACAGCGGGCAATGACCTCAACCGCTTTCGCAATGTGACGGCTGTTCAAGCGCCGCTGATGTGGGTGAACGATGACGCGCTGCTGCATATCCGGCGGGTGTTCACGCAGGTGGTGACGGTGGACATCATCCCCGCGAAGAATCCGCAGCAGCTTGGTGAAGTCCTGCAACGGCGCATCAATGCCGATGACCGTTATGGCGCACAGGACAATGACCCACAGCACCTCTTCGAGCGCTTCACCCTCTACTGGCCTTCGTTGTACAGCCCAGCGCGGATTGTGCGTGGTTTCAGCAATGACGCCAACAACCGTTTCGAGGGGTTGGACATCGCCAGTCAAGCGGGGGCGAAGGTCATCGCGGCGGCGACGGGCGCGGTCATCAAAGTGTCAGATCGCAACGATGCGCTCGGTTATGGCCCCTATGTCCAGGTCAGGACAGTATTCGCGGGCGAGACGTTTGTCGTCATCTATGGTGGATTGCAAAATATCGTCGCGCGACAGGGTGACCCGATTCGCTTTGGCGATGTCGTTGGCGAAGCGGCGGGTAATACCTTTCGATTTGTCGTCCAGAAACCCGGTGGCGGACAGGCCGGATTTCGGCTGCCGGATGTGATTGACCCCGTGCCACTGATTTACTGGCAAGATATGCGCGTGCGTCCGGTTGATACTGGCGTGCGAATCCGCAGCGCGCCCAATACCAGCGGCGAAGTCTTGGGGCAGGCGGGGCCGCTTGATACACTCGAATCGTTGGAAACACATGGTCGCACCTTGCTCAAATTGGGCACAAATGGACAGTGGCTGCGGGTGCGTTTTGCCGGGCGTGAGGTGGGGTATGCGGCGGCGTGGTTTTTGGAAGCGGCAGGTGATGCCGATGTCGAAGTGGTGTTCCCCGGAATCAATCCCGTTGGCGTCAATTTGGATGTCTTTCATCCACTCGGTGCGCCCGATACCAATCGTCTAGGTGGACTCGGTTGGGTGCGGATGGGTTATAACGTCTCCGAAGGGCGTGGCTCAACCGATTTAGTCGCGGCCTATAATCGCTATTTTCCGCATCTGCAAGCCTATGCCCGCGCCGGACGCAAGGTGATGCTCACGCTCACACATCAGACCTTCGGTGAGGCCCAGGGTTATAACTGGAATCAGATGAACGATGGGCAGTGGAATGACCTTACCAATCGGTTTGCACAGGTCGTCGGGCAAATCGCGCGGCAATACGCCGGAAAAGGGGTTGTCCACGTCTATCAAATCTGGAATGAGCAGGACGCACCCGCTGGCGCAGGCTCGTCTGTGCCGTTGACGCCACAGGTCTATGGTCGCCTATTGAAAGCGGCCATCACCGCGATTCGTTCGGCGGATGAGAATGTGTATATCATCACGGGCGGGCATACAGCGGGGCCAGTCAATGGCAGCAATTACGCCAAAGCCGCCATCGCCGCGACCGGGGGAGTCAAACCCAATGGCGTGGCTTTTCATCCCTACGGACGCGGCACACCCGATTCCAACCCCAATTATCGGCAATTTGGTTATATCTCCGAGTCGGTAGACCGCTATAGTCTGGTGCTGCCCGGTAAGCCGGTCTGGATTACGGAATGGGGCATCCTCGATAGGCCGGGCGACAATCCCGCCGATATTGGACGGTATGCGACGGATTTCATCAGCTATCTGCAAACGCGCTATGGCGGTCGGGTGGCGACGATGATCTGGTACGCCTGGGCGCAGGGGATGCACAATGGCTATGGCATTGTTGATACCGGCAGCAATGCCCGGCCCGGCCTGACCGACCCCTTCCTGCGGGCGTGATGGCCTAGATAACGCAAAAGACGCAGCCGGCCTCACTGCGTCTTTCGGTCCTGCGATACTGCTGCGCTCCGACGAAAACCGGTTTCGTCTCGTTATTCTGTGGCGGGTGCGTCCAAACAGGCCCCGGTTGCAAAATCACAACTCACCGCGTCCGGCACATCGCCGGCTAGCATTTCGCCAACCCATTCCGCGACACTCACCCCACCCACCCGGTAGCTGTAAAATTCTGGGCGACCTGTGACACAGTGGACAGTCCCGCCAGCGGTGTAGTAGGTGAAATTGTTTCGCATCATGTCGATAGTGGACAGGTTGGTAATCAACAGCGGTGCCCATTCTCCTGCAATGTCCGGGAATGTATCTTCATTGACTTCCATACCACTCAAGAAGCCGAAGAAGGCCACCTGAACCTGGTCGATGAACGTATTATACTGCGCGAACACGTTATCGGGATAGAGGGCGGTCATCGCAATAT
>CAZTLI010000363.1:0-5851 GCA_964614375.1 uncultured Anaerolineaceae bacterium | reverse complement strand
GAGCGCCCACTTCGCCAGCGCCGTACACAACATCGTCTTGCCTGTACCGGGCACACCTGCCAGCAGCAGTTTGCGAAACGGGTTGAGCTTGAGCTTCTTATAAACCTCGATGCCACGCTCGAAGAACGCCTGCACATCGGTGATGAGATCATCTTTTAAGTCGGCAGGCAAAATCACATCGTCCCATTCCACTGTGGGTACGAACGACCCGACACGCCCGCCGATAATCATCACTTCGGCACGGGGATGCGCGAGGCGATGGCAGGTATCGGTAAACGACGCCCACACCGGCACGAAGTCCTTCGGCACGCACGCCAGCGCGGTCAGATAGCCCTGTTCGGTGTAATACGACGCCATCACCAGCACTTCGACAGATTGAGCTGCGTCCGGGCACGCGAACCGATAGCGCATCGTCCCGGTTTGATAGGTGAGTTCACCGTCGATGTTGTGATTTTCGATTCGCACAAAATCGGGATTGGCGATGCGTTCATGCCCACAAAAGCGATAGTCATCATGCAGCGTCAGATCATCGGTGAACATATCCAGCACTGTGCGATCCAGACAAACCAGATCGCGCACATAGACAATGGCATAATCCTGATGGGCTTGTTGTGGCAGCCAATGGGTTTCGACCCATTTTGCCATCACATCCAATTTCAGCGATTGCGTGGTGGGATTGTAATCAGTTGACGGAAGTGTCGGTTCGGTCATGTTATGCGTTTGGCATCCAATAGTGGGCAGATTGGTTGCATAGCAGCAGGGGAGTGACCTGCCGATATGCCGATGTCCCCTATTATACTACACGTTTGTTTTCACGTTGATGCTAATGAATAAACCAATGAGACTCCGACTGATTATTGTGCAGAGGGCGGGCTGATGGTCTGTAACACACGCATCGGATAACGCCATTTTGTTGCGGACACGTAACGATGCCCGTCTCCATACGCCCGTCTCCATACGCCCGTCTCCATACGCCCATCCCCGGCTCGGCAGAACCGGTCACAAGCGTTGTGGAAGTCCCCGCTCCGCCAGCGGGGAGGGGTTGCCATGCGAACAGGCACAAGCTCACGGATAGGTGAATGGATATGCGGATGCAGCAGGGCTGTGCCCCTATGGGAGACAACCGGGGTTAACGGGTTTGTCGGGACATGGCGTGCCGTGTCCGATAATCCGATGATGTATTCAACCTTCGTCAGCCCGTTGCACAAGCGGCTAAAGCCACCTTGTCCATCAGCTTTGCGTTTTATCCATAAACATGACCGTGTTTTTAAGCCCTAACCGGGTCTTGATAGACCACTTGCTCGAATCACAACATAACAATTGTGAAATAGTTGATTTCCTTAATTCTTTTTCCCACAACATTGATGTATTCTAAATTTTAGATACCGAAGTTACATGGAGTTTGTACGAGATGATGGTAGCCAATCAGCCCAATACCTTCCAGCCTGGTACCACGACATATCATATGTCCACCAGCTACAGCCCAGAACTCTGGTGGCACAACACGCAATCGGCACGCGCTGAATTTTACGAAATTCTGAAATGCTTCAATTGTCACCTGTCGCCCAATGCCCTGCGCCGGATGCGGAGCAAAGTGATGGAGGCAGGTCGGACAATGGAGCGTGTGTCATATCAATCGCAAGCACAAGGCGCACGCGACTGTCTGTTGGCGGCAATCGGCGATATGATAAAAGCCCTGACCTGCTGTCTCGACGGGGATAGCGCCCGCGCTCAGACCTATGTCCGCGCGTCGCAAATCGAACTCGGCATTCTTACGCAAGAACTGGACGATCTCGGCCTGTTTTGTAGTGAAACCTATATGGCAGCCGTCCACGACTAATCGCAATCATCATCGCTCACCTCCTTGTGTTGACGCGGGCACTCCACCCGCGTCTTTTTGTTGCCCATTCGCCTCGAACACGTCAATGCGCTACACTGATACCACCTGTCACAGATGATGAAAATCTGCTGTATGACCTATCGCTTCAACTATGACCCCACTGTGCCGGACAAGCATCCCTGGATTATCATGGGGCGCAATACCCGTTACTATGCGCCGGATGTGCCGGGCTGGTTATCGCTGAAGTGTATGTTCGATGGGCAGGCGCTGTATACCTTTGATGGCGGGCGTGTCGCGGTGGATGACGCGCATTATCTCATTCTCAACGACCAGCAGCAGTACACCATTGAGATTGCGTCCAATCAGATGGTCAGTTCCTTTTGCATCTTCTTCCCGGCAGTCTGGGCACACGATGCCTTGCGAACGCTCACGATACCCGGTGATGATATGCTGGATAATCCACTGTTGACCAGCGACCAGCTCGTCCTCTTTTACGAGAATCGCCAACATCACGATTCACAAGTGACTCCACTGGCGATGAACATTCGGCGGCGGATTCTGTCTGGCGACATTGATTCGGGGTGGTTGGATGAAGCGGCCTATGCGGTACTGGCGGCGATGCTCCATACCCAGCGGCAGGTCTACCGCGAGGCGGAACGGCTGCCCGCACTGCGGACTGCGACCCGGCATGAACTCTATCGGCGGTTACACCGGGGGCGCGATACGATGTTGTCGAATTTAGGGGAAACCCTGACGCTGGATGAACTGGCAAACGTGGCCTATCTCTCGCCGTATCACTTCCTGCGGATGTTCAAAGCAGTATTTGGCGCGACACCCCATACCTATCTGACGCAAAAACGCCTCGAAAAAGCGCGTATCCTGCTCGATAAATCGTCGCTGCCTGTCACCACGATTTGCTACGACGTAGGCTTTCACAGTCCGGGGTCGTTCAGCACACGCTTCCGCCGCACCTATGGCCTCTCCCCCCGCCAATATCGTCAGACAATGCAGAATGGCTAATCGAATATCCCATCCAGCGTTATTGTTGCGCCCAATACGGCTGAGTCAAACGATTCGCCTGCTGCATACGCGCCCTGCTGCATGAAACGACTGTCTTCCAATCGCCAGACTTCCACAAACATTGCGACAGGTTCGACCATCCAATATTCGCGCAGGCCATGCCGGCCATGCCGTTCATACAGCTTGAATGTATCGCTGCGGTCATGTTTAGCGGTGCCGGGAGACCGCACTTCAATTATTAAGTCGGGTGCGCCGCGATAATGCGTAGGGTGTTCCGTACATGCCCATTTTCGGCTATCCACAACCGATCGGGTTGGACGACATTTTCATCATCCAGATAGACATCTATCGGTGATAAGACCACTTCGCCAGTGGGTTTAGCATCATCAACCACACGATAGAGTCGCGCAACGGCCTTTTGATGGGCAGGGACAGGCGCAGGCGCCCTCGCCAGCACTCCGTCAATGAGTTGGACACGGGTTTCAGTTTCCGGCAGCGACAAAAATGCGTCCGCACTCAGTCGTGTGCCGATGGGTGGTAGTGTGCCTGTCGTGGATTCGACCATATCACACCTCATCACATAACCGACACGATGAGTAGGCCACAAAACACGCTGACTCGCTGAGGGGAACAAAAAAGGAGCGTCAATCGCTCCCCGTCTGACCGAGTGTGATGTACTCCAATCGCGGCAGCGACGAGTCCATCTGCTGTAAGAAGTGCAGAGCGTCCCCGCGCGTATTAAATCGCCGGAAGCGCAAATTCAGCACCTTGCCGACCATTATGCTGACGATATTGGCGAAGGGGTTGCGCGTCCCAAACGCCAGATTCCAACCGACCTTCGGGTCTTTGAGGACAGCAAACAACGCCCGAAATTGTGTGATGCTGCGCGGGAATTTTTCCAACCGTGAATCGTCCAGCAGCAGATGCACCAATTTTGCGTCACTCGCTTCAACATACTGTCGCAATTCGTCTGCATAGACCGACAAATCATCTTCGGTCAGGTCACCAATGAACTGCACATAGACAATTTGCCCGGGCAGAAACCATTCGATTTGATAGGCCATTCAATAACCTCAGCACTACAGTCCATATCCCTATCATAATGGCGCGTCCTTACGATTTCCTCAATTGTCATCAAGCTGAAGTCAATCTGATATGAAGGTGGGGGGTTACTCATCGCTGGTATCCCAATCCTCGAATCTTAGTCTGGGGACACGACTGAATTCACGGATATTGTTTGTAACCAGTGTCAAATCATGTGCCAGTGCTATCGCAGCAATCAACAGGTCATTTGGCCCGATCGGTGTTCCTTGTTGTTCTAAGTGCGCTCGAATATCCGCGTATGTGATTGCAGCCATATCATCGAACGGCAGCGAAACATAAGGTGCGAGGAATGCCTCTTGTTTCTGCAAAGACTGCTGAGGGTTATTGCTTTTCATAGCACCAAAAAACAATTCAGCTTTGACCACTGAACATACGACAACATTTCGCGGGTCTTGTGACGCGAGTTTTTGAATAAGGATTTCAGACCGCTGGTTCAAGTATCGAATACAAATATTCGTATCGAGTAGATACAACATTATAATAAATCTTCACGTTCCTCGTATTCGCCTTGGAACCAACGCTGAATAGGGTCATCCGCTAGACTGCCCGCAGTCTCATCAAAATAACCCTCAGGCCACTCTTTGCGAGAAATTCTAAGATAACCCGAACGAGTTAGAAAAGCGGAACCTGTGGTTGTTACGTTGATCGACTGTTGGGTAATGCTCAAATTGTCAGTCAAAGGTTTGTGAGTTAGATATACACTCATGGCATCAATTATTGTTTGTCTTTCGTCCATTTTGTATCTCCCAATAGTTTTGCCAAGTATTTTTGCTTGATCCATTTAAAATCATCAAATGGAGTAACCAAAGCTACATCTATCTCGCCGCCAACATTTGGAATCATTCTCGAAAACTGTTGGTGCAGTGAAGTAGTGTTTATGAGAAATTCGGCATAGGAAATTGCGTCTTGAAGTGAGAACACTTCATAGACTGGTCTTTGATTAGGATTCGTTTTATATGCACTCAATAATGCCTGCACAACATCAACTACTCCCGTAGCAGTAAAGCCCGGACTGATATGCATCTTGTTTTGAACATTTTTACCTAGTTGAATCTCAACAGTAATTGGCTCATCATTCTCATAACCCACAATTTGAAATCCTAGAGGAATCCAGCTATCAGGCATAGCCTCAATATCTTTATCCTCGTGTTGCAATTGAGATTTCAGCATTTCGTGAGTACGTTGAGCAATAATATCTGCTACTTCCTTCACACCATTGGGAACTTTCCCAGTGGCTACCAATTCTTGTTCCAATTGTCGCATCGCAAAATAGATCGTTTTTCCTGTTAGCTGACCTATACCTGTTGTTCCAACACCATATTTACCCAAAAAAGGAAAAACTTTCTGAGCATAAGAAAAAGTGGTTGCAGGTAAACTAATTGGTGGGAGATGTACTTGGACTGTATGACTTTTACCACATTCAGGACACTGAACAGGAATATCAGCCTGAGCCTCAAGATTTCCCATCATTGTTGCGAGACTATCACCTGCAATTACTATACCATCAGGTATACGTAAAGAAACAACAAGAGTCATTAGAGAAATGCTCCCACTATTGATCAAACGTGTCACTATTATAAGATAGTTTACAGAGGGGTACATAACCATAATACCCCTCAGAACTTAAAATAGCTACTACACAGCCACGTTAAACAACGCGCTGCTCACATCGGCGTCGAAGTTGGCGAAGGCCAGCCGCACCGTCGCGGTTAGTTGATAACTGTCGTAATACGGCAGATAATCGACATTGACCGCGATCCGGCGGCGATAGCCCACATACCAGCCGGGACGATAGACACACACGGCCTGTCCCCGGTCATTCGTGCCACCCCCGACCTTACCATCGGCCTCAGTCAGCGGCATTTCGGCAGAGGCGAACACCGGAAT
>CAZTLI010000362.1:0-5855 GCA_964614375.1 uncultured Anaerolineaceae bacterium | reverse complement strand
GTGTGTTCATCCAGCCAGCTCACGATGGTGTGACTGACGCTTTCCAGTTCATTGCCAAATAGATTCGTGCCGTGTGCCCGTCCGGGATACAACCGTGCGCCCACCTCGCCCGGCGCATTGGCGAAGAACCACTCTATCGACTGCGCGCTGTAAGTATCGTCGTGTGAGCCAATCAAATAGGCCGACCACGCATCACCCGCCGCGAACAGCGCATTTTCGGGCATCACACCCGTATAATCCTGACCCGGCGACAGTGCAATCGCTGTGACACACTGTTCACTGGCATTACAACCCATCAACGCCAGATTCGCGCCGATGCTCCCGCCAATAATCGCCACTTCGGGATAGAGACTCGGTTGTTCGCCCATCCAATCTATCCATACTTGCACATCTTGTTCCGCCAAAGGCCAATCGCGTGCGCCACCCGTTTCACCGTGCCCGCGCATATCGACATTCAGCACGCTGTACCCGGCATCGAGCAGATAGGGAATCAACGGGTCATAGGCGCTGCGATTGCTATTGAGCATGTGAATGAGCAGCACACCTGAATGCTGCATATTGACGCTCAGCGGGTAATAATCGCCCACCAGGGTCAGCCCATCACTCGCTTCGACGGTGACTGGCTCGGCAAGGGTGGGCGATGGTGTCACCGTCTGCAAATCGGCCTGCCTATCCTGCGCGGGCGCGACTGTCGCCGTTAGAAATATCCCAATTGTCAATAACGCACACAAAATGAGTATTTTCCGAATCATGTATTATTCTCCGTCATCATCACATGCAAAAAAAACAGGTCGTGCAAACCTGTTCCAGAGGATACCGTGTTTTTGTTAAAAAGGGATTACCACAGTCTATCGCCCGCAGGCTGTTCTATCGCCCGTAGGCATTCAGCCACTCGATGATACGCGGAATGAGGGTCTCGCCTTCATTACGGAAGAGGGTCATACCGTGGGCATTGCCGGGATAGGTCTGCACATCGACAGCGCCTGTCGCCACATCCAGCATTTGCGGCACACCCAGCGCAGGCCAGCGGTCCCGTTCGGAATAGACCAGCAGCACCGCGCGTCCCTGCAAGCCTTCGGTGAAGGTCGATTCGACAGTAATGCGATAGTAATTCCAACCGGGCGAAATGGCGATGGCGGTACGACAGGCCGGGTCATTACCACAGCCCACCAGCGCCAGTGTCGAACCCATGCTCGACCCAATCAGTGAGATATGCCCACCATCAACGCCGGGTTGCGCCCGCAGCCAGTGCAGCCACGTCTGTACATCCGCGACTGCCTGCGTCCAGTTGATACGCCCGCCCGTGTCGCCATAACCGCGCACATCGACATTGAGGATATTATAACCTGCGTCCAACAGGGGTTGGATGAGGGGCTGCCAACTGCGGCGGGTGGTATAGAGTTGATGCAGCAGCAGCACTGTGGGGCGTCCATCCGCCATGTGAAAATAATCACCGACCAGTATCAGGCCGTCTTCGGCTTCCGTCGTGACGACATACGAGATACTTCGCGCAGCGGTATCGCTGGCGTCACCGTCACCTTCCTGTGCCGCATTCATCCCGGTTAAGACCAGAATCGTCAGCAGCAGGACAGAAATCCACTTCCACATACGCAGTCAATCTCATTTTCTTAAGCACAACGGGGGGATTATGCTATATTGATAAGCAAATGACAAGCACGTTTTGCGTGATGCAACTATCGCCGCAAATAAACCGGGTTTTGAACCACAGCGACACACAGGGCACAAAAAGGTCAATTTTTATCTTTGCGAGTTTGACTCATAACGCGTGAAGGCTATCGGGCGCGATGTTAAGGAGAAGAGATTATGAGAAAAATCATGGCGAGTCGATGGATGGGAGTTGTGTTCATCACCTTATTGCTGGTTGTGACTATTGTTCAGGGGCAGGATGCCGTCGCGCTGACCTATGGCGAACCTGCTAGCGGTACAGTCAGTGATGACTCGGTTGAAGCGACCTTTACATTTGAAGGCACGGCGGGCGAGACGATTTTTGTCAGCAGTTTTGTCGTCAACTTTGATTTTGCGCCGATGATATTCGTCCTGCGACCCGACGGCGCGCTGCTCCAACAACTCGAAGATTCGATTGACGGTCTGCTGGTGCTCGGCCCCTTGACATTGCCCGCGGACGGTGTATACACGGTCATTGTCACGCGCCCGGATTGGGAGACCAGTGGCGGCGAAGTCAGTGTGCTGGTCAATATCGCCGAAACAACTGAATTGACAACCGATACCGCTGTCGAGGGCAGGTTGCCCACTGCCGGGTCGGTCACCTTTTTCACATTAGCGGCGGAAGAAGGCGATGTCTTCAATTTCGCTGCTACCGGGACGGGACTCGGCATCTTTCTATTCAGTCCGCGCGGCGACGGCATCATCTTTGACGGCTTTTTTGATGATCCCGGCGGTTTCATGCGCTATGTGCCGTCCACAGGTGTTTACAGCGGCTTCATGGTGACGCTCAGCGACGGCGGGACAAATTATAGCCTGATCCTCGATGCAGTAGAGGCGATACCGGTGCAATCCGGCGCGCCATTCAGCGGGACGGTGCGCGCCAGCGAACCGGTAGTTTTCGCGTTTGATAGCGATGCCGATAAGTCGTGGCGGATTGAAGTGACGCTGAACGATGAAGGCCAGGGGCAGGGCACCATCACCATTTACAAGCCCGATAATCCCCAATTCGGCAGCGCCGCGATTGCCGGCGATTGTTGCAGCGGCGCGAATGGCAACCCGCGTATCGACCCCTTTATCGTGCCCGAAGATGGCACGTACTACATTCTGCTGGAATATGACGACTTCACGGGCGAGGATACCGAAGTGTCGTATGAAATTAACATCTTCTCCGGCACATTGGTGAGCCTCGCGCCGGGTGTCCCCGTCTCTGGCACAATCGAACCGGATACCGGCACCCTCATCTATGTCTATAACGGGACTGCTGGCGAACGGGTACAGGTGACATTCACGCGCACATCTTCAACCGGGCATGTGTTCTTGCGGATGCGTTCGTCACAGGATGATGTCGCGACCTATCTGGGACGCGGCGCGGATTCGATGACCTTTGAAGTTGAACTGCCACTCGACGATTTGTACACCTTTGAAGTGATCAATGTCGATTACGAACCCTCTTCGATGGACTTTACGTTGCAGCTTGATGCAGTCGAAGAATAACGTGCCTATGCGCCCTGATACACCCGTATCGGGGCGCTGCATTATTGACGACGGATGATTCACGAAAATCCTTATCTCCAGCGGATTAATCAGGTTATTGACTATATCCGCGAACATATTGACGACGATTTGTCGCTGCATACGCTGGCGACTGTCGCCCATTTTTCGCCCTTTCATTTCCATCGCGTTTTTTCCAGCATCACAGGCGAGACAGTCAATCAATTTGTCGGGCGAATCCGCCTCGAACGGGCAGCATCCTTGCTGAGAGCCGCGCCGGATATGTCGATTCTGGATGCGGCGCTGGCCTGTGGTTTCGAGTCCGCGTCGGGATTTTCAAAGGCATTCAAAAAACGCTTCGGCATCAGCCCCGGCACATGGAATCGACAAAGCCCATTAAAAGATAGCAAGATCGGACAAGTGTTCGAAAGTTTTCCCCGCTATACTCTGGATATGCTGCAAGAGGTCGATGAACGCGACGAATTTGAGGTACGCATTCAATCGCTGCCTGCACAACGACTGGCCTATATCCGTGTCATCAATGCCTATCAACCCAATCGCGTGGTGGATGCCTATGAACGGCTGGTCAACTGGTATTGTTCGCACAACCGCGACCTGAGCAGCACGACGCTGTATGGCATGTCGCAAGATGACCCGGAAATCACGCCACTGAACCTGTATCGCTATGATATGTGTCTGGTCGTGCCGGATGAGTGGGAAGGCGAAGGCGAGGTCTCCATTCGGGATTTTCCCGCCTGCCAGATTGCCACTATTCATTGCACGGGCGACATCTATCTGATAGACCGGGCCTATCAGTATCTCTTTCGCTATTGGCTGCCGCGCAGTCGTTACCAACCCGATAACCTGCCGGCTATGGAAATCTATCGTCAGCAGCCCGCCGACCTCGGTTGGGACACCTATGACATCGACGGCGCAATACCCATCGTGGCGTTGTGAGGGATGAAAATTGCCACTGGCCTCTTGCCGCTGGTTAAAAACGAAAGATGAACCGCAAAGGAAGAAAGGAAGACCATGAATCTCGGCGCATTTTCAGTGAGTTTGGCCGTCAAGGATATTAAGGCATCCAAAGCCTTCTATGAAAAATTAGGTTTTAGCGTTTTTGGGGGCGACATCGACCAGAATTGGCTCATGCTGAAGCATGGCGACCATGTTATCGGTCTGTTTCAGGGCATGTTTGAGAACAATATCCTGACCTTCAATCCCGGTTGGGATCAGGATGCGAATAAACTGGATTCGTTCACGGATGTGCGCGAGATCCAAAAACAGCTTAAAGCCAAAGGCATCGCATTCCAGACCGAAGCCGATGAAAGCACCACCGGGCCTGCCAGTTTTGTCATCAGCGACCCGGACGGCAACCCCATTCTCGTTGACCAGCACGTCTAAGCCACACACGCCCGTCTCATCAGCAAACAGATTCGCCTATTCCAAAATCCATGTGAGGACAGTCGCCTATCGTACCCGAATTGGGCGCGATAGGCGTGTGTTTCGTTCACATGGATGTTATTGAGATATATCGGACGCTTATGAACATCCGTCACTTGCACCTGGCACCCTTGTAATCTCCCCATTCCTATTGTCAAAAAGGCAGCAGGCAATGGACGACACGGCATTTTCGTGGATAATCGCCTACGTGAGGGAATTGCATTTGCAATAGCAGGGACAGGCTTGATTGGTATGCTCAATCTCTTGAAGAAAATCTATCGAAATCTTTACTTTCGAGCCTTTCATTTCACTGCACCGCGCGTTGACGCGGCATCCCTTGACCGTTATTTTGTGCCATTGGACAAACAAGCCCTGCATCTATCCAGCAATTTACTGCTGATGCCAGATTACGCCCATCGTATTAAAGGCAAATATGCCTATATCGAATGGGGTCATGTCTTAGGCATTTTCCAAACACTCATTAATTTTCAGCTTCAGGGCAATGCTGCACCTAAAATCCTCGATGTGGGGTGTGGCACGGGCTTTCTAGCAATTGCGAGTTTTCCCTATATTCAGGATGGGGGAGCCTACTGTGGCATAGATGTTTCGGATGAGGACATTCGGTTTTGCCGTCAACACTTTAACCATCCAGCTTTTACATTTCAGCATTTGGATGTTTATAATGCGGCCTATGCCAGGCAACAGCCCACAACCCAATCCCGGTGGGACATCCCGGATGCGTCACAGGATTTGGTGACAGCACTGTCCGTCTGGACACATTTTAACGAGACGGATTCGCTGTTCTACTTTCGTGAAGTTGAGCGTGTCCTTAAACCCGGCGGCAGAGCCATCATTACGGCCTTTCTCCTCGATGAACGGTATGAACAGTCGCTCCCACACCGTACCGATGCGCGGGGTAAACACCACCTTTTCAAACAGAATCGCTGGATATTCTCTAAAGTCGCCTCGGCATCAGGTGAATGGCGCACCACACAATGGACACATGTGCCAGAGGGCGCGATTGGCATGACACCTCAAGCTCTGGACATGCTGCTTTCAGAAACCGCGCTAACGCACCTCGAAACCCTTTCCGGCAGTTGGAAGGAAAGTCCCGGTGTTTTCTTTCAGGATGTGTTGATATTTGAGAAACGGTAAATTATGTGCGGGATATGCGGTGTTTATCAACGAAATAGCCCAACAGTCGATATAAACCTTGTCCGGCGGATGAACGACAG
>CAZTLI010000361.1:0-5859 GCA_964614375.1 uncultured Anaerolineaceae bacterium | reverse complement strand
GTACAGGGACACACGCCCAATGAAGACCGCTGGATGCGAACACTCGAACGCTGCATCGTCCATACATCGGGTGAATTTGTTGGCCTCGTGCCCGACCAGATGGGCAATTCCGAAGTCGGACACTTGAATCTAGGGGCGGGGCGCGTCGTCTATCAGGACATCACCCGCATCGACATCGCCATCCGTGACGGCACACTGGCGAAAAATCCCGATTTGGTCAAATCGTTGCAGAAAGCCAAATCCAATCGGCACACTGTTCACCTGTTTGGGTTGTTGGGGCCGGGTGGCGTTCATAGTCACATCAATCACCTGTACGCGCTGCTGGACATCACAAAAGAACAGGGCATTAATCCGGTCATTCATGTGATTACCGATGGGCGCGACACACCGACTAACAGCGGCATTGGTTTCCTGGGTGACTTGCAGGACTATATGACGAAGATTGATAACGGACGTATCGCCACTGTCAGCGGACGTTATTATGCGATGGACAGGGATAAACGCTGGCAGCGCACACAGCTAGCCTACGACGCAATGGCCTTCCGCAACAGTGAGCATCAGGCCGCAACCGCTGCCGAAGCGATTCAGCAGTCGTATGCTGCCGATGTGACCGACGAATTCATCGTCCCGACAGTGGTGGGTGGGGATGATTTGCCCGGAATTGCGTCGGGTGATGTGCTGATTTTCTATAATTTTCGTGCGGATCGGATGCGTCAGATTGTGCAGGCATTTCGGTTGGAGGATTTTGAAGGCGCAGACTACTTCCAGCATATCGACAATCTGGACATCATCACCTTCACCGAATACATCGAAGGGCTGCCTGTCAAAATCCTGTTTCCGGTGGAATATCTGACCAATACACTGGCGGAATGGATTAGTAAACATGGCAAAACACAATATCATTCTGCTGAGACAGAAAAATATCCGCATGTGACATTCTTTTTCAATGGACGCGAAGAAGAGCCGTTCCCCGGCGAAGACCGTCAAATCATCCCATCACCGAAAGTCGCCACGTATGACTTGCAGCCTGAAATGAGCGCCTATGAACTGACTGCTGCGACCCTCAAGCGCATCGAATCGCACGATGACGACTTCATCCTCATCAACTTCGCCAATCCCGATATGGTCGGGCACACGGGTTCACTGGAAGCGGCGATAAAGGCTGTAGAAGTAGTCGATGAATGCAGTGGCAAGCTGGTAGATGCGGCGCTGGCAAAGGGGGGAATCGCCATTGTCACAGCGGATCATGGCAATTGTGAACGCATGATCGATGAAGCCACGGGCGACCTCCATACCTATCATACTGTGGGGCCAGTATCGCTGTTTATCGTCAGCGGCGACGGCAGTTACTACGAACCCTATACCTATGGCAAGCTGGCAGACATCGCGCCGACAGTGCTGGATTTGATGGGCATGGAGAAACCGCCAGAAATGACCGGGCGCAGCCTCATCAAAGCGCGGCGATTGCCATAAACCCGACAGCGAACAGGACAGGGAACGGGGCACACTTGCCCTGTTTTTTGTTGGGCTTATCACTGGATTCGCACAGGTAGCGTTTGATTCAGTACACTCTGTGGATAGTTATATTTCTTACAAGAGGACACAATGACTCTTTCACAACCTTTACGTTTTGGATTGAGCCTGCCTAATCGCGCGGTGTTGTTCGGCACGCCAGTGGAATTATTGCTGAAAACCGCAGAGAAGGCCGAAGCCAGTGGTTATTTCGACAGCATCTGGGTGGGCGATAATTTGCTCTCAAAACCCCGTCTGGAAGCGATTGTGCTGCTCTCGGCGGTGGCAGCCCGGACAAACACAGTCAAACTCGGCACAATCTGTTTCGCAAGTTTTCCATTGCGCCATCCGATTCCGTTAGCGATTCAGTGGGCGAGTCTGGATGTAGTCTCCGGTGGGCGAGCGCTGATTGCCGTGTGTATCGGTGGGGCGGCGAGCCTGGGGCCACAGTTTGCGGCTGAATGGAAAGCGATGGGGATGGATTCCAGCGAACGAGTAGAGCGCATGGAAGAAGGTATCGAACTGCTGCGCCGCTTCTGGAACGAGCAATCGGTTACGCATGTGGGCAAATACTATAGCTTTGAAGCTGTGAATGTGCTGCCGAAACCCGTTCAGCAGCCCACACCGATTTATATCGCCGTCAATCCGCCGCGGACTGCATCGAATGAAACTGAAGAACGCGCATTACGCCGCGTCGCCCGTTTGGCAGATGGCTGGCAGTCTGATGTGACGCCGCCGGAGATATTTGGGGCGCGCTGGCAGCGTATCCGCGAGTATGCCGCCGCATACAACCGCGCTGACCAGATTACCGACTCGCAAGTGCATCTGATGGTCAATATCAACGATGATGCCGCAGCCGCCAAACAGGAGGCGCTTGATTTCTTCCTTCATTATTATGGTACAGGCGTAATAGACGATTACATCCTCGAACACTGGCTAGCGCACGGGTCGCCACAAGCCGTCATCGACAAAATCAGCACATTCATTGATGCGGGCTGTACCACGCCGGTTTTACGCTTTGCCGCACCTGACCAGATTGGGCAATTAGAACGCTGCATCAGTGAAGTCATGCCCGCCTTCCGTGACCGCATTGGCGAGCGATGAGTATCTGCGATGAAAGATGCAAACAGTCACAATCTTGCCCAGACAGCCGATACCCACTTCACGCAAGGATTTGATAAACCCTATCTGGTCAACATGCTCAGTCGTTTGGCACAGATTCCAACACAAGTGCCCCTCGGTTATGAGACCTTCATCGAACCGGATGACCCCAAACTGGTGCAGTATGTGCAAAACAGCTTGCGACCCGAATTGGTGCAGCTTGGCTATTATGACCTCGTTGACGCACCGCGTAATAATCTGGTCGTGCGGGCTGGTCTTGGCACGAGTGGGCGAGTCCTGCTGATTCAAAACTATACGCCCACACAGCATTTCAACCACATGGACAATCCCTTTTCCGGGCATGTGGGCAGTGCGCGCGATTTTGGGCACGATGAACCCGCCGTCTTCGGGCAAGGCGTGAGCCAGAACAAAGCCCATCAAGCGGTGATGCTGGCGGTCTTGAAATTGCTCCATACGCAGGCTGTCCCCCTCAAAGGTCGCCTGTACTGGGCGATTAATAATGAAGGGCGCAGCAGCCATGCCTGTTCAGAAGCGATTCTGGATACGCTCGATGAAAAACCCGAATTCTGCATCATCCAGATTGGGACGGATATGAAATTGTGGCTGGGCAATCGTGGGCGAGTCGATGTGAATATCCATGTGCGGGGCAGGGCGACACATTCCAGTTCACCGCAAGCCGGGTTAAGTGCAATAGATGGTGCGAACGAAGTATTGAATCGTCTCAAGCAGCTATCATGGACAGATACGCATCCGCTGCTAGGAGGTCGTCATGCCGTCGCTTATAAGATACGCTATGAACCCGTTGCGCCCCATACCCTGCCGTCCGACGCCTATATCACCGTTGATAGACGGTTGATTCCAGGTGATAACACCGTTGATGCTCTCGAAGAAATACGCGGCATCATCGGTGATCTTGCGCCATATCAAGTCACGGTAGAACAGGGCGTGACCATGCTCCCGGCGCTGGTGGACACCACAGAACCCGGCGTACAGGTGTTACAGAATGTCCATCAGCATATACATGGAGAAGCTGTCGCTATTGTGTATGGCGGCGGGGCATTTGACGCAGGGGGTCTCATCGCGCGCGGCGTACCAACCGTGATGTATGGCGCGAGTGGTGGCGATGGTCTTTTAGGGACAGATTATGTCCTCATTCGTCATGTGGTTGACGAAGTACGGGTGTTGCTACATACCATTTTACGGTTATTGGCTTAATCCATCATTCAGGGCGCTGCCCCACGAGAATCACCACCGAGCGCGCCTCGACATCATAAAAGGTCTGATTCTTGAGGCGGGTTTCTGCACCCGGTTCACAAATATCACGCGGTGAGGGCAGCGATGTATCGGCAAATCGTCGCCAGATGATGTCATTTTCAGGACGATTAGGCAGCTCAAAGCGATGGTCTTCCCAGTGCATATTCATCGCCACGTAGAGATATTGATTGGTCGATGGGTCACAGGCACTAAACGCCAACGTCAATACATAGTCGCCCCAATCGGGCTGCCACGCGCGCACACCGTGCCAGTTCATATCGGCATGTCTGCTTTGTATACACCCTTGATGCGGAAAATAGTCTTGCTGGCGTAATACCTCATACGTATGTCGAAAAGCAATCATCTGCTTAAAGAAATGGAACAGGTCTGCGTGAGCATCCAGCAGCGACCAGTCAAACCAGTTAAGTTCATTATCGTGGCAGTAGGTGTTGTTATTGCCGTTTTTCGTATGCGCGACTTCATCTCCCATGAGAATCATCGGCACACCCTGACTGACCATCAAAATAGCGATGAAGTTCCGTATCTGCCGCATCCGCAGGGCATTGACGGACGCATCTTTCGTATGTCCCTCAACGCCGCAGTTCCAGCTATAGTTATCGTTCGCACCATCTTGATTATTTTCGCCATTGGCTTCGTTGTGCTTCTGGTTATAGGACACAAGGTCATACAGGGTGAAGCCATCATGCGCCGTGATAAAATTAACCGATGCAGACGGGCCGCGTTCAGCATACATATCGGGCGACCCTTGAATCCGCTGCGACACTTCCCACGCCAGTCCTTCATCGCCTTTGACCCAGCGGCGAATGGCATCGCGATATTTACCGTTCCATTCCGACCAGCGCCCATAATTGGGGAATGTCCCCACCTGATACAACCCACCGGCATCCCACGCTTCGGCAATCAGCTTGCAATCCGCCAGCACCGGATCGAGCGCCAGCATTTCCAGCAGTGGGGGGTTGGTCAGCGGCCTGCCGCGCATATCGCGCCCCATAATCGACGCCAGATCGAAACGAAAGCCGTCGATATGATACTCAGAAACCCAGTAGCGCAAACTATGCAGGACGAATGAGCGGACAACCGGATGATTGCAATTCATCGTGTTACCTGTGCCACTATAGTTCAGGTAACGCCCTTCAGAATCCAGCAGATAATAGATTTTGTTATCCAACCCGCGAAACGAGACGGTATTGCCTCTTTCATTGCCTTCGCCGCTGTGATTAAACACCACATCCAGAATCACTTCGATACCGTTACGATGCAGGGCTTTAATCGTCGCTTTGAGTTCATCGACCTGCATACCCAACGAACCTGTGGCGGCATATCCGGCTTTCGGCGCAAAAAAGCCAATGGTGTTATAGCCCCAATAATTGACGAGCTGCTCACCTGTGAAGGGGTTGACATTGATATTGTCCAATTCATCAAACTCGAAGATGGGCATGAGTTCGATACAATTGACACCGAGTTCCTTCAGATAGGGGATTTTCTCGCGGATAGCGGCAAATGTGCCCGGATACTTCGCGCCTGATGTGGGGTGCTGCGTAAAACCCCGAACGTGCATTTCATATATCACCAAATCTTCAATCGGGATTCGGGGATGGGTATCGCCCTCCCAATCAAAGTCATCATAGATAATCCGCGACCGGTGGGGATTTGCGCGCTCTCGCCAGACTTCTTGCCCGCTAATGGCTTTGGCGTAAGGGTCAACCAGTACCACCGCCTCGTTAAACAGGTGACCGAGCGGCGGGTTATATGGCCCCGCCATGCGAAAGCCATATTCCGTCGTCTCGTGGTCGAGGTCGAAAACAATCATCGCATAAATATCGCCAACGCGAAATTCGACTGGGAATGGAATCTCGACGAACGGCTCATCATGCCCGCGTTTGAACAACACCAGTGTACAGGCCGTGCCATGCCGCGAAAAAACCGAAAAATTCACACCACCGGGCACAT
>CAZTLI010000360.1:0-5873 GCA_964614375.1 uncultured Anaerolineaceae bacterium | reverse complement strand
CCATCGGGACAACCAGCCCGGTATCCGACAGCGCCTTTTTGAAGTCTTTGACAATCCGGTCGCGTTCGGCAGGCGTGGCATCAATCGGCACGAGGTCGTTGTCATGGAAATTGACACCATACGCGCCGACCTCCGCCAGCAGATGCACCAGTTCGACGGGCGACTTCGATTCGCGCACCGCGTCGCCAAACGTGTCACTGCCGACCCTGCCGACGGTCCATAGGCCAAATGTAAATTTATGTTCAGGTTTGGGAGTATAATCAGCCATTTTTACCTCTTGTCAGAAATTAAAATAGATGGATTGCCAGTTGATGATAGCAGTCACTGTACAACGACACCGTGACTTGAAAATAGTGTTGAGCAATTCAGGTATCCGCATTTCAGCTTAAGGACGAACGCCATTCTTTGCTTTTGCTGAATAGATCACCTTCAGTCATTGGCTATTGGGGATATAGAGCACGGTTTTCACTGCGGCACGGGGTTTATGTTAGTTGCAAAATAATCGGGTAACACCGTTTTTGCGGACACAGCATTGCTGTGTCCCTACAATTATCGACGCTTGTTAACGGGTTTGTAGGGACACGGCACGCCGTGTCCTGCACGCCGTGTCCTATGATCCGATTAAATTGTTAATCTGCATAAACCCCTTGTCTGAACCGATTCAACCCATGAGCCTGATCATTGACACCAATGCTACCATCGTGCGCCTGTTCTGTAAGCGGTTACAGCCTGTCGCCACTAGACAATAACGCATATCTGCCCACCTGTAAACACTATTCACCCTTGAGTCGATTGCGGATGCCGCGACCCATCTGGAAGGCCGTCCCTAAAATGCCGAGTATGACCCAGACGATGAAGAACAGCGGGTCTACCTGGGCGTTGGCGTCGGTCCCGGTGAGGACGAGGACATCGGTGCTGTTTCTGATGACCATCCATATGCCCGTGACGACTGCCGCCGCGCCTAAAAATGCCGTGAGCAGGATCATGAAGGGACGTTCAAAACGATAGCTCAACACCCCCGCTGCGACTGCCGCCGCGAACACAATCACCCAGAACACTTCGGACGCACCGATTCGCAGCGCCCCCGCCAGCACAAAGCCCAGCGCCGCGCCCATTAATGCCCCCAACAAAAAGACGCCCAGACGATACAGCAAAAACATCAACCCGACACCGACCAGCCCGCCAATCGCGCCCAGCACAATCGTGACCAGCGTATCACTGCCGTTGTTCGCGGCGATAGTCGCGCCGACATATGCCCCCAGCACGAAGCCCAATAACAGCGACGCAATCCGAAACAGACGATAGCCTGTGAAACACACAAACAGACCAATGGGCACACTGATAATCGCAAATAATATCGGCATGAGTCTTATCCTCGTTTTGATGACACCTGCCGGAAATTATAGCCTGTTCACGAATGCAAAGCACCCGTAATCGCAATGACGCCCGGCCTCTTGCCACTGACTGCGCGATATGCTATTGTCTGGCGGTACGCACGCACACCAGCGAGAAGACCCATGCTCAACCAATGCCTCATTGCCAATCGTGGCGAAATCGCCGTCCGTATCATCCGCGCCTGCCGTGAACTCGGTATCCGCACTGTCGCCGTCTATTCGGAGGTGGATGCCCGCGCGCGGCATGTGCAACTGGCGGACGCAGCCTATCTGATTGGCCCCGCGTCTGCCGATGTCAGCTATCTGAATGCCAGCAAACTGATTCAAACGGCGCTGGCTGCGGGCTGTGATTGTGTGCATCCCGGTTATGGCTTTCTGGCGGAATCGCCGACCTTCGCGCAGGCGGTGCTGGATAGTGGTCTGGTGTGGGTGGGGCCACCGCCAGAAGCGATTCGCTTGATGGGTATCAAGACGGAAGCGCGGGCGCTGATGGAGCAGGCCGACGTGCCGCTTGTGCCCGGTTATCAACCCGCAGACCGTCCCGCGTCGCTGGATGATGATGGGTTTGTCCGCGCGGCGGAACAGATTGGCTATCCGGTGATGGTCAAGGCGGCGGCAGGCGGTGGTGGCAAGGGTATTCGCATTGTCCATCAACCCGCCCATCTGGTCGATTCGCTGGCGGCGGCGCGCAGCGAAGCCCACCATGCCTTTGGCGATGCCAGCGTCTTCCTCGAAAAATACATCGAAGCAGGTCGTCACATCGAAGTGCAGGTGCTGGCGGATTCACACGGCAATACGGTGCATCTGTTTGAGCGTGAATGCAGCGCCCAGCGGCGTCACCAGAAAATTATCGAAGAATCGCCCTCCCCGCTGCTGGATGACGAAACCCGCGATGATATCGGTCAGGCGGCGGTGGATGCGGCGCGGGCTGTGGGTTATGTCAACGCGGGGACAGTCGAATTCATCGCCACGCCCGACGGCGATTATTATTTCCTCGAAATGAACACGCGCATTCAGGTCGAACATCCCGTAACCGAACTGGTGACTGGAATCGATCTCGTACAGATGCAATTTCGGGTGGCGGCGGGCGAGGCGCTGCCGTTTACGCAGGCCGATATTCAGCAGCGCGGTCATGCGATTGAATGCCGCATCTATGCCGAAGACGCCAACAACAACTTTCTCCCTGCAATTGGCCCTATCCTCAGCTTCATCCCGCCCGAAGGTCCCGGTATCCGTGTCGATTCGGGTGTGCAGTCCGGCGACGCCATCACCATTCACTATGACCCGATGATTGCCAAACTCATTGTCTATGCGGAATCGCGTCCGGCGGCGATTGACCGCATGGCGGGGGCGCTAAGTGATACCGTGATTCTGGGCACGACGACCAATCTCGATTTTTTGCGGGCGCTGCTGCTGCATCCGGCCTTCATCGCGGGCGAGGTCGATACGCGCTTCGTAGATCGCAGGCTGGCGGAATTACTGCCCGCTGCGCCTGAACTATCGCCAGCAGCCCTCATCGCGGCGGCGCTGCATGACCTGCACCGGGCAGCAGGCGCAGTCACTGCGGCAGAGGGTGCGGCGCGCGATGGGGATGTCTACAGCCCGTGGTCGCGCGCCGATGGCTATCGGGTTGGCGGGCAGTAACGCAAATCTGGTCGATTGCCCCCGCCCGCTGCAAATGTCACGCCCCAGCAGGCACGCCTCAGTGGATACGTGTTCATCGACGCCAACATCCCATAACCAGATTTTTAGGACGCGAATCACGCTGCGGTCACGCATCGGAAGATACGATAGCGTTGACTATTTAAAGATTAAATTTTACAATAAAATCAAATTTTACAAAAACTGACGAGGGCACAGGCCATGCAGGATGTATTTTATATCGAGGATGTGGAGCAGGCGCTGATGCTGCTCAAACCACAGCGGCTGGAACTGCTGAAATTGTTGGACGAACCGCGCACCTGCCCGGAACTCGCGGATTATTTCGGCGAATCGGCGCAGAAAATTTATTACCATGTCAAATCGCTGGAAAAAGCCGGGCTGGTCGAAAAAACCGACGAAAAGCGCGTGCGCGGCGTCGTCGAAGGCTACTATCAGGCGCGGGCACGGTCTTACTGGTTAGCGCCGCAGTTGGTCGGCAAAATTGGCAGTCCGCACAGGGCACAAGACCAGATGAGTATGCGCGTGCTGCTCGACCTGACCGAAGCAATGCACGACGACATCGGCAGACTGGCGAATCATGCCGCCGAGACAGGCCAGCACATGCCCACACTGTCGCTGTCGGCCCATATTCATCTGCCCGATGCTGGACGCCGCGCCGACTTCATGCGCGATGTGCAGGCGATGGTGCAGGATTTGGCGCGCAAGTATGGTCTGCCGGATGACGATATTCAGGTCGAGACGGATGAACAGGGATTCCGGCTGGCGGTGATTTGTTATCCCAGAATTGAAGGAGATGACAGTGAACAACACCGTCCGAATGCAAGTCAAAATTAACGCCACACCGCAAACAATCTATACCGCGCTGACAGCGGCAGAGGCGCTGCAAACATGGCTGGCCGAACATGCAGCGGTCAACCTCGCGGATGGGCAATTCACGATCTGGGGCCGTTTCACACCCGGCAATCCACAGGCTGACAGCGGACATATCCGTCTGCTGGGCTATGAACCTGATCGGCGCTTGACATTGGCATGGCACGTCTGGGAAGTCGATACCGTGGTCGAGTTCAAATTGCTGCCGCGCGATGCGGTCACGATTTTGACGGTCATTCACGAAAATGGCGGCGTCGGCGCGCATCAGATGGGCGATTGTTCGTTTGAGGATTTCTGGTTTTTGTCGCTGGAAAATCTGCGGCGCTATATCGACGGCAAATCGGCTGCGGCGCGGGTCGATTTCTCGAAGCCACTGCGCGGCAATGTCCAGCACAGCGCGCTGATTGATGCGCCGCCGGAGCGCGTGTTCGCGGTGCTGCTCAAACCGGCAGAGGTCGAACGCTGGATTGCCAGTAAAGCGACCATCGAACCCAAAGAAACGGGTGCATATACGCTGGGTTGGGGCTTTGGTGGCGCGGTCAAAATTTTAGAACTCCAACCGAACAAAAAATTGGCCTGTGCATGGGAAGGCGAACCCGATACACCCGCGACAGTGCTCACATGGATGCTGGAAGGCAGTGGTGGCAAAACTCGGCTGACACTGGTACATAGTGGCTTTGCTGATGATGCGAACACGGGCGGAATCATCGCGGGTTGGCGCAACTTCCTCAACTGGATTCAGTCGATTGCGGAATATGGCGACGACTGGCAGCCACCCCTCGTCCCATTAAACGAAAAATTGCGTCTCTATTATCCAGCGTCTATCTGGCAAGGGCAGGACGAACTGGAATTTCGACAATGAACAGGGATGACATTTGAATTTCGCGTGATCATTGTCCTCGACAGCGACGAACGCGATTTTGAGCCATAATAGAGGCTGCGGTATCTGTTCATTGAGCGAGAGGCGGCGATTACCATGTCACAGGAAGTATCTATCGTAATAGACCGTCCGGCGGAAGTGATATTCCCGTACCTGACCGAGACCGATAAACTCAAGCAGTGGATGAACACCTTCATCGGTTCGACCCGTCCGACAGACGGTCAACTCAGCACGGGCATGACCTTTGTTGATACGTATGGGCAGTCCGGCGGCGCGAGTGATGGCAAGGTGGAAGTCCTCGCCTATGAACCCAACCGGCATTTGCAATTGTCGATGGTCAGCGCCTTCGCCACTGCAACAATGACATTCACACTAGCGCCAGCGGGCGGCGGGACGCAGGTGGTCTATACTGTGGACAGCCAGATGACCAACCCCATCCTGAAAGCACTGATGAAACTCACCGGATTTTTGATGAATTCGGCAGTGCGCGGCCAATATCAGAATGATTTGAAAAAGCTCAAGAAGCTGGTGGAACAGGCATAGGCCAATGGTAGTCGTCAGTCGCCATTCAGGGTGATGACATCCAGCGCGAAGGGCAAACGCGGCCCCACCAATCCGCCGACCAGATTCAGCAGCGTTGTCTGATCCCAGTTGGTGACATACAGCCTTCCCGACGGATGATAGGCGATGTCGCTCGCGCCACGAAAACCCGTCGCCAGATAGACGATGTGTTCGCCGTCTAATTGCGCGACACTGCTTTGGGCCAACGCCGCCACATAGAGCACACCATCAGGCGTCATCGTCAGACCTGCCAATCCGAGTGGGGCGAGGTCATCACGATGACTAAAGACGATTTCCGTCGCTGTCGCCGTATCTGCTGCATCGACAGGCACGCGATAAACGGCATCGACACTGGCATCGGTGATGAGCAGGGCATCGTTCAGCGCGATCTGTAGCCCGGAAACATCTTCCTCGAGAGGGTCGGACTGCACGAGATCGTCAAGGTCCTCGACTTCGGCATCGCGCAGTTGACGGCCCAAACGACGCACACCGCCACGGGTCGTATT
>CAZTLI010000359.1:0-5897 GCA_964614375.1 uncultured Anaerolineaceae bacterium | reverse complement strand
CCCGCTCATTGATACGTAAACGAATGAACTGATAAATGGGCGGGAAATAACGTTCGTAGATCGCACGCTGTGCATCTTGATTATGCGCTTTTGCGCGTTCTAATAGTTGGTCGTCTGCTGTAACATCTGGCAGAACAATCACAATCATGCTGTTTCCATTTCAATTATTCAGCAGGTATAATTTGCCAAATTAAGCTGTTACTATCTCGATAGACCAGTTGCATGTCTGGATCAGCATCGGCGCGTTGGGCAAATTCGGCATGTTGTGTGTCACTTACTATATAGGTCGCGCCGAATGTCTCGCGAATCAATACGGATGGTCGATCAACAAGACCCTGTGTAATGGCAACCCACTGATTCCAGAGAAATGGATTGGCGATCTGTAAATAGGTTGGATCTAAACCCACTAGATAGACATTGTGTAGATTGTGATAAAACAGGCGCGTAAAATCATCCCAATCCGTTTGAAAAACGAGCGTGCCCGGCGGTGTGTTTTCCTGTAACCATGCCGAAGCGCCCGACATATAGGCGAGGTCGGCGCCGTTTTGTATATCGCGATACACCGAGCTGACAGTCGAAAAGCTAAAGAATACGAGAATCACTGCTATAGCAATACGCGGTAAAAACACACCGAGTTGACGGCGTGCAACATCCGGCAGGTCTCGCCACATGAACCCATTCCTGCCGCACGCTGCCGCACAATACAGGAGCGAAAACGCCGGAAAATATTCGATAAAGCGTCGTGAACGGAACAACATATACACCATTAACAATGCAATCAGCAACAAAGTTGTTTCAATCCGGTCTCTGCCTGTTTTGCGGAAACTGCCTGCGAGAATGCCCAGGACCATAGCCAATAGCGCGCCGAGGGAATGCTCCAATAAAGCACCTGTTGTATAGGGATACCACTCGCTGCCCACCCGTACACTGCTTACAATGTCTACTTTTTCGCCAAGATGATTGACGATGAATGCGATATTTTGTGGAAAGTAGGGGTTTATGATCAGACCAAGTGTCGTGCCAACGAGCGCAAAGGCGAGCGGTCTCCACTCAAGCTTCCGGTCAGTAATCCAAAAAGACAGTGTAAATAATGCAGCGATGGCGGGCAGCAGAATAAAGCCATTATAAAGCCATGTAAAAGCAAAGGCCACGATCATCAACCAGCGGTAGCGTTGCCGGAACAAGAGGTGTAATGTGATTAGGAGGAGTAAAACTGCGGCTGCTTGTGTGCGAATCATCAACATGCGATACAGGAAGGGAGAAGAAACAGCCAGTAGGCCAACCGTCCAGACTGCGGCAAAACCCACCTGCAAATAGCGCAACAGCGACCAGAATACGACGGCTATAGCGCCGAGAATGAAAGATTGCGCGAGCTTAACCCCGGCGATCCCTGCAAAGACCATCCAGGGCGCGAGATAGATGTGATACAGCAAGTGATGATCGACAAACTGGTCTGGATTGAGAAGGGTTAATGGCAACCAGGGGAAGTGAAGTCGTAAGCTGCCTTGATCAATAATTTGGGTGGCAATGCGACTATGATAATAATCATCGATGCCGACGAAACCCGGTATGCTCCCCAACAGCCCATAACTTACCAGTGTGCCCATTATCAATATGATTACAGGTAAACGCCATCTTTTAAGTAGACGACGGCTGTAAGCACTGCTGCTCGTGTGCTCTTGGTTTTGTGCTTTGATAACGGTTTCTACCATGTACTCAATTCCAATGTGTTTAGCGTGTGATTAGGTAGTCTCAGCGCTATCGGAAAAGTTTCGGTGAATTGACCCTATGCCATAGATTTGTCCACCAGCTATGGTCAAAGTGCCTGACTGGGGATGATTATTAATCGTAGATGAATTTCGTGAAATCGAAGAGTGTCAACTGTTGAGGCTGGTCAGCCTCTTTTTGTTGCTCCGGCTGCACCGTCTCCAGTTCAACCTCGCGCACAAATGTAATCCGCTGTGATTCGGCAATCTTCTGTGTCCACTGCCAGATGGCGATGGCAGAAATCTCCGGCAGGACAATATGAGCATGTCAGTAAAATGGGCGAAGAAATGGGCAGATTATTAGGTGGGTGGATTCGGCAAAATCGACTGTGATTGGGTCGTCCTACTTACCAACCAAAATAGAGGGGAAAATCGGCACGTCAATAGGTGAGTATGCCGACCTGTCTGTTCGAGTCATTTGACATATACAACGTTGGTACAAGCATCACAAAATGCTGCCTATCCTTCCGAGAATATGCAGTTATTCCCCGCGGTTTTGGCGGATAAGCGGAAGCCACCAAAACTTAAACTGATTTGCCAGGTGAAACTATCAATGTAATCGTCTGATAATGACCCGACACACTTGACATTCCCGCAACGATTGCGGATTTCGCCCGGTATAGGTAGTTATGCCCCGCGCTTTGACTCGACAAGTCCAGAATAATAAGGATAACGAAATATAGGAGTGCCATCATGACAGCTGCTGAGATTGTCCAACAAGCCAGAGAATTGATTAAACAACTGGTTGATAACGTGATTGAGCCAGCGACTGATAAACCGCACAATATCTTAGAATTTGAGGGTATCGCCGCTCATCTGGCAGATGATGAAGACCCACAGGATTATGTTAATCGTCTCCGCAATGAATGGGATGTCCGTCTGTGAAAATCAGCAAGGCATTGAATGGTGTGCGGCTGCTCTGTGTAGAGACTGCACCTTTCATCTATTCCGTCGCCAGTCTGCTGTTCCTCAACATCTGGCAGGATCGCCGCAAATTGTACAACCTTGCTCATCGTCAGCGGGCAGGTGCAGATTGAGCAGTCGGTGGTCAATGTCATTGCTAATGACTTTCGTCCAATACCAACATTACATCTTTAGGGACTTTGCACCTTTGGCACTCTATTATGTGTCTGAAGAGTATTGTGTATAGCGATATGCAATAACAATTGGAATAAACGTCACGAGAATGACAAACAGCGCGGCAACATTCGTCACAGGCCGATCACGCGGGCGTACAAGCTGGCTGAAAATCCAGATTGGCAGGGTTTGTTGCTGTCCAGATGTGAATGTCGTTACAATGACCTCATCAAAGGACAATGCAAACGCCAGCATCCCACCGGCTAGCAGCGCTGTGGCGATGTTCGGCAGGACAATATACCGGAACGTCTGAAATGTCGATGCCCCCAAATCCATCGACGCCTCGATTTGCGAATGTGTTGTGCGGCGCAGACGCGCAATGACATTATTATAGACCGTAACAATACAGAAGGTTCCATGACCGATGATAATTGTCCAAATGCTAAAATTGAGACCTCCGAGACTAATAGCCGAACGCAGCGCAATTCCTGTCACGATACCCGGCAATGCGATAGGTAAAATCACCAACAATGAAATCGCGTCCCGCCCAAAGAAACTGCTACGATAGATAGCCGCCGCGATTAGTGTGCCCAACAGAAGTGAAATTGTGGTTGCGACAGCCGCTACTTGCAGCGACAGACCAAACGCCTGCCAGAAATCGCCACGATTGAACAATGCCCCAATCCACTGCGTTGTAAGTCCCGGCGGAGGGAACGTAAATGAGGCTTCTTCGGTGGTAAAGGCATACAAAATGATGATTAACAGCGGGAAATGCAAAAATGCGAGCGCCAACCCCGCCAGCGATTTGAGGCCAAGCGAAGCCCGTTGTTGACTGTGGTCATACACTTTAGAGGGCATCGAATGCTCCTAGACGGCGTGCGACCAATAAATAAACACTCATAATCACAATCGGCACCATCGTAAAAGCGGCAGCGAGAGGGATATTGCCCGCTGTGCCTTGCTGCGTCAATACGACTGCGCCAATGAAAAAGCTGGAATTACCAATAACATTGGGGATGATATAGTCACCTAATGTCAGTGAAAAAGTGAATATCGAGCCAGCAACTACACCGGGAAATGCCAGCGGCAGGATGATTTTGCGGAAGGTATAACCCGGACGCGCACCGAGATCACCAGACGCATCAATCAGCGATTTTGGTACTCGTTCTAGCGCTGCATTGATAGGCAAAATCATATACGGCAGCCAGATATACACAAAAACGATGAACATCCCCATAAACGAAAATGACAGCGATGGCCCGCCAACGACAGGCAATCCCAGCAGCGCATCCAATATCCCACGCAGACCTAACACATTAAAAAACCAGGTGATGATGCCTTCTTGTGCCAGAATGATTTTCCATGTGTAGACACGCACCAGGTAGCTTGACCATAATGGGAGCAGCACCAATAAATACAGAATGCCTTTGGTGCGCCCGCGCGCATACCGTGCCATATAATAGGCCAGCGGAAAAGCAATAATCGCCGCCGCGATTGTTACAGCAGCAGCCATCAAGAATGTGCGTAGAATGATGTCCATGTTCGCCGGGGTGAACAATTCCTGATAGGTTTGTAACGTGAAGTCGCGCACCACCAGCCCGGTAAATCCATCCAGCGAGAAAAAACTTTGGATGAGCAAAGCCATCAACGAACCCAGATAGACGACTCCTAGCCAGAACAGGGGCAGCGCTAGCGTAACAACGAGTGATAGACGCGGATGGTTATAAAAAAAGGTCGAAATCCGGCGCAAACGAGAAGGGGAGGGCGGTGGTATTCGAGAAGGCGATTCGGTCATACTGTCCTCACTCTCCGCTCAGGGGACGGTTGTTGCTGCGCTGCCAGGTCAGGGTTACTTTACTGCCGCGAACACCCAGCACATCCATCGAGGTGACTTGTAAATTTTGCTGAATCACGGTGAGGTCTGCGCCCGCATCCAATGTCACCAGATAGCGTGTATAAGTCCCTAGATAAAGAACATCGCGTATCATCCCTTTTGCTATGCACATATCGCTATTCGCCGGGACTTCATCTGTGTGTATGTGAATTTTTTCCGGGCGAATGGAAAATCGCTGCGACGAGCCGGTAAGCGTTTCTGCGACGGTGCCATCAAGAATATTCGAGACCCCGACAAAACCCGCGACAAAACCACTTGCAGGGCGTTCATAAATATCTGCTGGTGTGCCAACCTGTTCAATCTGACCCTGATTAAATACTGCCAAACGATCACTCATGGTCAGCGCCTCTTCTTGATCGTGAGTCACGAAGATGAACGTAATGCCCACCTGCTGCTGAATAGCCTTTAATTCAATTTGCATCTCCTGCCGCAGTTTTAAATCCAGCGCGCCAAGTGGCTCATCCAACAGCAGGACTCGCGGTTGCAGGATAAGGGCGCGCGCCAGTGCCACACGCTGGCGTTGACCACCGGATAACTGCGACGGTTTGCGTTCGGCCATTCCCGGCAGTCGAACGAGTTTAAGCATTTCGGTCACACGTTTTTCGCGGTCTCGCTTCGGCACTTTTCGCACCATCAGACCATAGGCGATGTTATCGCCGACTGTCATATGTGGAAACAACGCATAATCTTGAAATACCGTGTTGACATCGCGTTCGTAAGGGGGAGTGCCTGCCATTTCTTGTCCGTACAGGCAGATACTGCCTGAATCAGGTTGTTCAAAGCCAGCGACAAGACGCAAGCAGGTTGTTTTGCCCGACCCCGAAGGGCCGAGCATTGTAAAGAATTCTCCATCATAGATGTCTAGATTCAGGTTATTGACGGCTTTGACTTCACCAAAATGACGATTGACGTTGGTGAATTGGACAGCGATAACCCGGTCTGCATTCATAGTTTCACCATGACGTGTTTTGTGATCCGATAATCGGAAACCGCCTCGGCGGATAAGTCTTTGCCAAATCCAGACTGTTTGAAGCCGCCATGTGGTGTTTCCGACGCCAGCGGAATGTGATCGTTAATCCAGACCGTGCCATATTCGAGGTCTGCTGCAAGGCGCATGGCGCGTCCAACATCTTTTGTCCATAGCGAGGCTGCCAATCCAT
>CAZTLI010000358.1:0-5911 GCA_964614375.1 uncultured Anaerolineaceae bacterium | reverse complement strand
ACAGTTGGGCGTCAATGTCGAGCGGCACGACACGACCACACTGACGATTCACGGCGGTCAATTGCACCAGGCTGATAGCCCGCTGGATATGGTCAATGCTGGGACGGGATTTAGATTGCTGGCAGGCATTCTGTGCGGTCAACCATTTGAAAGTGTGTTAGACGGCAGCGACCAACTGCGCCGCCGACCCATGAAGCGGATTATTACCCCGTTGCAAATGATGGGCGCGAATATTCAGGCTCTTGACGGGCATTCACCCTTGCACATTCGTCCCTCGAAGTTGCACGGCATCCGCTACGAAATGCCGATTGCCAGCGCACAGGTGAAAAGCGCGATTTTGCTGGCGGGATTGTTCGCTAGCAGTGCCACGCTGGTGATTCAACCCGGTCCCGCCCGTGACCACACGGAACGTATGCTGGCGGCAATGGGTGCAGATATTGCGATTGACGGCGAGAAGATTGTGCTGCAACCGGGACGGTCGCTGCAACCAATGGCGATGACCGTTCCCGGCGATTTCTCGTCAGCAGCGTTTTTGCTGGTGGCTGGCGCGATTGTCCCCAACAGCGATGTCACCGTGACTCATGTTAATCTCAACCCAACGCGCACAGGTTTGCTGGATGTGCTGCTCGAAATGGGCGCAGACATCACCGTGACCGATACCGGGACCGAAGCGGGTGAACCCGTTGGTGATTTGCGGGTGCGGCATAGTCAATTAAAGGGCGTAACCATTGGTGGCGAAACCGTCGTCCGCATGATAGATGAATTCCCGGCCTTGATGGTGGCGGCGCTGCACGCAGATGGCGAAACGATTGTCCGCGATGCACAGGAATTGCGCGTCAAAGAGACCGATAGACTGGCAGTGATGACAGGCGAACTGGCGAAAATGGGTGCGGTAATCACCGAAACAGCCGATGGATTCCGCATCGTTGGTGGACAGACCTTACACGGCGCAGTCACCGAAGGCCACGATGACCATCGCATCGCTATGAGTCTGGCGGTAGCCGGTTTGGTCGCGGATCGTGAAACGGTGGTCAACGATTCGTCTTGTATGGGAGACTCGTTCCCCGGATTTACCGAAACACTCGAAAATCTCGGCGGGCAACTGTTAGAACAGGCGGTTGTCTGATTCCTCCTTTAATCATCCCTCATGCAGTTGGACAGGGTATCATGCTCCTCAATTTGATGCCAACTTCATGAGGGATTTTGTTGGTTATGGTAAAGTCGTTTATCAAATCACTGTTGATTGCGGCTAGCGAGTTTGGGCTGTCGGTCATCGCTGGTTGCGGATTGACAATGGTGAGCAGCTTTATCTACGTCAACCGTGCGCGTTATTGTCGTGATTGCAATATGGGAATAGTTTTTTCGGGATTGGCTTCTTTTTGTGTATTTTCATTACACCGTTTGCCTTGACTTATGTTGTTCAGATTATCAGCTTAGACGACGAACCCAAACAGAAGCGCAAAAATGACGAACTAGAGGATAAATCGCGTTATGGCACTGAATAAAGTTGGTCTGATTGGATGGCCTGTAGAACATAGTCTCAGTCCAGCGATGCACAATGCGGCGTTTGAAGCATTGGGGATGGACGACTGGTTCTATGATGTGATGGCGATTCCGCCGGACATCGTTAAACACGGTGTTCGTGAACCGGGGCGACACGGTTATGTCGGTATCAACATCACGGTGCCGCACAAACAGGCCGCGATGCGTTATATCATGCCGGATGACAAAGCGCGGGCAATTGGCGCCGTCAATACCATTGTTTACGCGACCAATACCGGGACGAATACGGATGTCGATGGTTTCATTGACGACCTGAGCGCCAACGAAGTGAAGTTGGCTGATGCTAAGGTCGTTGTTCTGGGGGCAGGTGGCGCAGCGCGGGCGGCAATCTATGGACTGGTTCTCGCGGGGTCGCACGTCACCGTTGTCAATCGCACGCTGACACGCGCGCAAGAAGTGGTCGCCAATCTCGCACTCTCGGCAGGGATTCAGGGCGTGGCTGTCCAAACGCTGGACGAAGCCGCTGAAGCGCAAACTGACCTGATTGTGAATTGCACATCCGCGGGTATGTGGCCTCATGTGGATGAATCCCCCTGGATAGCGGGGGTTCCCTTTCCGCAAGGCGTCACGGTTTATGATATGGTCTATCGTCCCGAAGTCACACGCCTGATGCAGCAGGCCGAGTCACATGGCGGACGGGCTATCGGTGGTCTGGGGATGCTCGTTCGGCAAGGCGCTGCGGCGTTTAAATTGTGGACAGGTCGTGACGCCCCGATTGATGTGATGTTTGATGCCGTGAGCGCGGCGCTCAAAGCGCGAAAATGAGGGGGACGTGATGTTCACGATTCGGCGTGCCACGGTGGACGATGCCCAACTGCTGGCACATCTACTGGAGCCTGTGCATCGCATTCATGCTGAGGCCAGACCGGAACTGTTCAAACCGCATTCCGCGACGGGCGAAATTCTGGATGTGTTTCGGCATGTGCTGTCGGACGCGGATAACTATATTTTCATTGCGGAAACAGACGGACAAACGGTGGGTTATGTCTATGCACAGGTCGAACGTCGCCCGGAGAATCCCTATACCTATGCGATGGATTTCGTCCACGTTGAACAGATTTCAGTCAATGATGACCAGCGGGGCAAAGGCTGTGGACAGCAGTTGATGAACACCGTCTATGACCTTGCCCGTAAACTCGGTATATCACGGGTGACATTGGGTGTATGGGCATTCAATACACAGGCGCGCCGTTTCTATGAAAAACAGGGCTTCACCGATTTCGTACATCGTATGGAAATTATGCTAGAGTAGGGCTAACCAGACTGTCGAACAGAGGCACAGGATACACGATGGCTGTACAGAAAACGGCAATCACGCTTGACAACCTGATGCAGAGGGAACAGCGCGCCGAAATCATCAACCGGGCGCGTGTCGAGCTGGCGGCAGCGGGCGGTGAACACCAGCTTGTGGGCAGAAAAGTCTTTCGTATCCTTGATGTCTATGCGATGAAAACGGGCATTGGAGAGGTGTTTCAGGATGGCCTGACTTATCTGATGTCGTCTGCCGCAGGTTTGCGCGACTCCAGGGTAGTCAAACGATTGATGCGGAAGCCCTGTTCCGGCAGCGCTGCCGGAATGGGCAATAAAAGATGATAATGACGCTGAATAAATGTTGATAGCACACAACCTTTTAAGGAAACCCTATGCCGATTCGGTTTTTTACCGCAGGAGAGAGTCACGGGCCGATGTTGACGGCGATTCTGGAAGGGATGCCTGCCGGACTGCCGCTGACAACCGACGTGATTAATCAAGAACTTTTTCGCCGCCAGCAGGGGTATGGTTCTGGTGGGCGGATGCACATTGAACGCGATACGGCGCGTATCACATCGGGCGTGATGAATGGTCTGACGACAGGCGCGCCGATTGCACTCATTGTCGAAAATCGTGATTTCAAGAATTGGAAAGAGCGCGACATCACACCGATTACAACACCCCGTCCCGGACATGCCGATTTGACAGGCGCGATTAAATATGGCTATCGAGAACTGCGTCTATCCTTGGAACGTGCCAGTGCCCGCGAGACGACGATGCGCGTGGCTGTCGGCGCGATTTGCAAGCACTTCCTCGCGCAATTTGGCATTGTCATAGGCGGATACGTCTCGCAGCTTGGTGATGTCGTTGCCGATTTGAGCGCGATGTCCTTAGCTGAACGCTTCGCACAGGCTGAATCGAATGATGTGCGCTGTCCCCATCCCGCCGCCGCTGAACAGATGCACGAGGCCATCCGGCAGGTGAAAATCGACAAAGATACGCTCGGCGGCGTCTTCGAGGTCGTGGCGATGAATGTGCCGCCCGGTCTGGGGACGCATGTGCATTATGACCGCAAATTGGATGCCCGATTGGTCGCGGCGATGGTCAGCATTCAGGCAATGAAAGGCGCGGAAATTGGTCATGCCTTCGACAATGCGGGCAAACGCGGCAGTGACGTGCATGACGATATTACAGTCGATGATACGGGCACGCTCCATCGTCGGACGAATCGGGCGGGTGGTCTGGAAGGTGGCGTCACTACGGGCGAACCGATTATCGTGCGCGTGGCGATGAAGCCGATTTCGACCATGTTACGCGGCGCGGAATCGGTCAATCTAGCGACGGGCGAACCCGAAATGACGACCTATGAACGCAGTGATTTTTGCGCTTTACCGCGTGCTGTGCCCGTTGGTGAGTCGATGATGGCGATTGTCCTGGCGGATGCCCTGCTGGAAAAGCTCGGCGGCGATAGTCTCGATGAGATGAAACCCCGTTTTGATACCCTGCGCCGTAATCGGCTGACAGATGTGCCAATGGATAATGTGGAATGGCGCTTTGGCTATGAATGACGCACGCAGCATCGTCATCACGGGCTTCATGGCAACAGGCAAATCGACCGTCGCGCCGTTCGTCGCGGCCTATCTGGGACGTGAATTTATTGAGATGGACGATGAAATTGTGCGTCGCGCCGGGAAGACGATTCCGCAGATTTTTGCTGAAGAGGGTGAAGCAGCGTTCCGGCAGTATGAGACTGAGCTGTGTCGTGACCTCGCCAAACGCACGGGTCTCGTGATTTCGACAGGCGGTGGCGCGCTCATTAATGAGACCAATCGCCAATTGATGCTCGCTAGTGGATTTGTCGTTTGCCTGACACTGGCTGACGATGAACTGGAAAGTCGTCTTTCGGGCGATGGCAGCCGTCCCTTGTCGGATACCTGGCGCGCGGTGCTGGCAACGCGCCGCCCGATCTATGCCGCTATTCCGCATCAAGTGGATACGACCAATAAAACACCCGAACAAATCATGGAGGAAATCATCACATTATGGGAGAACGACTCCACGTAGATGCTCCCGGCGGCGGGTATGACATCCTGATCGAACGCGGCCTATTGCACATTAGCGGTGATCATGCGGCAAATTATGGACTGGATGGTCGTGTGGTTGTCATCACCAACACGACAGTCGCGCCGTTGTATGGTGAATCGCTGGTGGATTGTCTGCCGAATGCGGCGCTCATCACAATGCCGGATGGTGAACAATATAAAAATTTCGATACTGTTGTGGGGCTGTATAGCGATTTAGTGGATGTCGGTGCAGACCGCAGCACGACGATTGTCGCGCTTGGTGGTGGGGTAGTGGGTGATACGGCAGGCTTTGTCGCCGCAACCTATATGCGTGGTGTGCCTCTGATACAGATTCCGACTTCGTTGTTGGCGATGGTCGATTCGAGCGTCGGCGGCAAGGTCGGTGTCGATTTGCCGCAGGGGAAAAATCTGGTCGGCGCATTCAAACAACCGCACGCCGTCCTTATAGACCCGGATGTGTTGAAAACTTTGCCGTCACAGGAATGGCGCTGCGGGATGGCGGAAGTGCTCAAGCATGGGTTACTGGCCGACGAAGGCTTGCTCGACCCGGCTCTCCATACACCGGAAAAGTCCGCAGACCTGGTGCGACGGGCGATCCAGGTCAAAGTTGATGTCGTTCAGCAAGACCCCTATGAACAGGGTGTCCGCGCCCATCTTAATCTCGGTCACACCTTTGCCCACGCCATCGAACAGGTGACGGGTTATGCGTGGCTGCATGGTGAAGCGGTTGGCGTTGGCTTATTGGCTGCTGTGCGGCTGTCGCAAGCCTTAAATCTGTGTGGTGGGGGTCTGGTTGAACAGGTGGATGCGCTTCTGGCTGAGACCGGACTCCCCCGTCAAATTGGCGGCCTCGATCCTGACGCGATCTATGCCGCTATGCGAACGGATAAAAAGTGGAAGCATGGCGTATCTCGCTTTGTATTGCTCCAGGATGTTGGCAAGGCAGCCATTGTCGAAAATGTGCCGGAGACGATGGTGAAGGACGTGTTACGAAGTATTCAATGATATAATAG
>CAZTLI010000357.1:0-5918 GCA_964614375.1 uncultured Anaerolineaceae bacterium | reverse complement strand
TCGCCATGACGGTCAATGCGCGTTTCGAGCACCTCTTTCCAGGGCCAGATGCGCCATAATGAGCCAATCATGAAGCCGACCAGGGTTGCTACCGTTGCCTGTTCGTGATGTTTGAGCAGCCAGCTTAACACGCGCGAAAAGCCGAGAATGCCCACCAGACAGCCCAGCGCCACAATAATCAAGGTCGTGAAGTCGCGTCCCCCAACTGCCCCCAGCACAAAATCATAGAGTCCAAGCACCAGCAAAATGAACGAACCCGATACACCGGGCAGAATCAGCGCGATAACGGCGACCATCCCGCCGAAGAACAGCCCCGGTGCGGTGGGTTCATCTATACTTGTTGGCACGAGATTGACAATAATAAACGCCGCGACTGCGCCGACGATGAGCATAATCGCGGGGACGAGCGCCCATCTCACTTTCGCCCCAATCGCGATGATCGACGCCAGAATCAGCCCGAAGAAAAAAGCAAAGACATAAACAGGCTGTTCATCCAGCAGCACCGATAGCACCTGCGCCAGTGTGAAAATCGCCACGAGCATCCCGATGCCTAAGGCAAATAGAAAAGGCAGCGGCAGATAGGTCATCGCCTCTTTGAATTGGCGTTTGGTCAGCTTTTTGATGACGTGGGTGTCGAAGGATTTAATCGCGTTGATGAGGTCTTCATAGATTCCCAGGATAAAGGCCATCGTGCCGCCAGAAACGCCGGGAATAATCTCTACCGACCCCATCAGAAAGCCGCTGAACAGCAAATACAGGAATTCACGGGGGGACTTCGGACGCATCCGTGAGGGTTTTTCAGAGGTTTGTGCTTCCATAGTTGGTTACAAGCTCCATAGACCGTGACATAAACTGCGGAATCATGCCCGATGACCTGCGACTCGTCAATACCGGGCGGATGCTATCTGCCCAATTCACGCTATAATAACCGCGTTTATCACGCACCACACGATTACACGCACATACAACGGAGATTACACACGCATGAAACCGACAATCATCGTTCATGGCGGCGCGGGCAACTGGCCTGAAAAACATTTCACTGCCGCGCAAGACGGGACTAAAGAAGCGGCGCGCATCGGTTGGGACATCTTGCTTAACGGCGGGTCGGCGCTCGATGCGGTTGAAAAGGCGACCAATTATCTGGAAGACAATCCCCTCTACGATGCCGGACGTGGAAGCTACCTCAACGAACTCGGCGAAGTGGAGATGGATGCGCTGATTGTGGATGGACGCGACCTGAACTTTGGCGCCGTCGCAGCAGTACGCAATGTGCAGTATCCGATTTCGCTGGCGCGCCGCGTGATGACTGATACCGAATATGCCTTTTTCGCGGGCATTGGCGCGGATTGGCTGGCACAGCGATTGGGTATCCCGGTCATGCCGAATATCGCCTTCGTGACGGAGGAAATGTATCAGGCATTTGTTAATCGCCATCAGCCGCAGCAGCAACAAATTCCCGATTCGATGGGCACAGTCGGCGCGGTGGCAATCGACAGCGACGGCAATATCGCCTCGGCAACCTCGACAGGCGGCAGAAGGGATAAACCGCGCGGGCGAGTGGGCGATACCCCGATATTTGGCGCAGGTGGCTATGCCGACAATCGCTTCGGCGCGGCGAGTGCGACAGGGGTGGGTGAATATGCCATGCGAACGCTGATTAGCAAATACGCCATCGACCAGATTATGGCTGGCAAATCTGCACAGGCAGCCGCTACCGCCAGCGCCCACTATATCAACAGTTATTTTGACCCCTCTGATAACGGTATCATCATTGTCGATAAAGATGGCAACATCGGCGCGGCACACACGACCCCCCGTATGGCGATTGGTTGGATAGACGCGAACGGCAGTCCGCAGGGCAGCATGGGCGGTGGACTCGCTGGCCTGCGATAAAGGTTATAATAAGGGTGGAGGATAAATCATGGCTGACTCACCCGCTGTCACACAACGGACATTAGACGAATTCATCCAGCGTTACACTGAGACGCCATTTGAGTTACTAGATAGGGAAATTGTTCCGATGAGTCCCACTGTTGCCCGTCATCAAATGGTTAGCAAGCGCGTGTTTGTCGCCCTGCCGGATTATGAGAACGCGACCCATCATGGTGACGTGTTTACGGAAACACCGTTCGTCCTGGTCTATGCTGCGGATTGGGTCAAAGGGTCGCGCGTGCCGGAAGTGATGTGTATCACTTCCGAACGACTTACAACCCATCGCGCTGAAACCCCGGATTGGGAAGATAAGCCGTATGTTCTCGGCCCCGACGTTGCGATAGAAGTTGTCTCACCCAATGACCGCTACAGCGACATCCACAAAAAAGTGGAACTCTATCTAAAAGATGGTGTCCAACTTGTATGTGTCGTTGATCCGCAGCAGCAACACATTGCCGTCCATCGACAGGGTAGCAAAACACACACCATCCTCTCGGAAACAGATACCCTGACCACCGAAGATGTCCTCCCCGGCTTTAAGCTGGCACTTGCCGACATTTTCAGCTAGGAATACATCATGTCCACCATTGAGACTGCCAGCGGCAAAATCTGGTATGAGGACAATCGCGACCCGACAGTCCATAGTCCACCGCTGCTGTTGATACATGGCGCAGGCGCAGACCACACCGATTGGCCTGCCGAACTACGTCGTTTGCCAGATAGCAGCGTCATAGCACCTGATTTACCCGGTCATGGCAGAAGTCCCGGCAAGGGGCACACCAGCATCACAGGCTATGCCGCCGATATGGTCGCGCTGCTGGATGCGCTGCACATCGAACGCGCCATCGTCGCCGGACACAGCATGGGCGGGGCCATCGCGCAAACTATCGCCCTGAACTATCCGCAGCGAGTCGCTGGACTGCTGCTGGTCGCCACGTCTGCTCGACTTCAGGTGAATGACGCCATCCTCAACGGCATTCGCACTAAAACTGCCGAAACTATCGCTCTCATCGGCAAATGGGGCTGGTCAAAAGACGCGCCCGAACAGATTCGGCGGTTATGGCGCAGTCGGCAGATGGCAACAGACCCTGAAATTACGTATGGAGATTATGTCGCCTGCAATCACTTCGATGTGCGGGAGCGTCTGGGGCGCGCGCGAACGCCATGCCTGCTCATCAGCGGCAGTGTCGATAAAATGACGCCGCCCGATTGGATGGACGATACCGCGAGTCGAATCGCCGGGTCGAAGCTGGTACGGATTGAGGGCTGCGGGCACTGGGTGATGCTCGAACAACCCGAAACCGTCGCCGCTGCGGTTACACAATGGCTTTCTGAGATTTAAGCCTTCGGATGGAGTATGAGTGGCACGTTTTCATACGGCAGGCTTGAAGCGCTAACATCTCGCCATGCAATAGGCGCATAGCGGCGGATTTCAGGATGGAGCAAACCGGCCCGCACATCCGGGTCAGCGCTGACGATGGCGCGGGCCTCTTCGTCATCTTCAACCTGTAAAATCGTCATCCCACCCTGTCCGTCGGCAAATGGCCCTGCCATCACGACCTTACCCATATCATACAACGCCTTAATATAGGCCACATGCCCATCAATCGGCGGCGGGAAGATGGTTTTATCGGGCAACCAGTTTGGCCCCGCCGTAAAATGAACTGCAAAATATTGATTCATCATCATCGCTCATACTTACACTAAATCCCAATAGATACGCCAATCATAGAATGCGCGTTCTGGTTGTGTCAAATGAGAAATTTCCCTGATGACTTTGCAACCCAATTTTGAAAAATACGATTGCGTTTGGCGGCTTCACCTGCATAATGGTCAGCGACACAGATCACGTTGATAGACTCATTTTGTTATACCACATGGATGAGAATTACGCCGCGAAAGGGAAGCCAATGCAGACGAAACACAGGACTCCAATTATCACACTGCTCCTGATGGCAATCCTCATAATCGGCGTGCAGGCGCAGGACACTGAAGGCGAAATCCTGTTCGATGATTTCAATTACCGCGCGCACGATGACCCGCAGCTCGCGGAAAATGGCTGGATTGTGCGGTCTGGCGAAGGCTGGCCCGGCATACCCGATGCCGGGTGGCGTGAGGAAAATGTCTCGTTTGTCGATGACCCGGATATAGAAGGCAACCGCCTGATGCAGTTCATCTCCGCGACCAATGGCACAGCTACCTATCAAACGCAGATATGCCACCAGCGCAAATACTACGAAGGCACGTATGCCAGCCGCGTGTATTTCACCAATGAACCCTTAACTGGTGAAGATGGCGACTCGATTGTGCAGACATTTTATCTCATTAGCCCGCAGGAATATGACCTCGACCCCGATTACAGCGAACTCGACATCGAATATCTGCCCAATGGTGGTTGGGGCTTTCCCGACCATGTATTTTTCATGACCAGTTGGGAGACATTCCGGCTCGACCCCTGGCTGGCGGATAATACCTCTGTGATAGACGAAGCCGATTATTCCGGCTGGCATACGATTGTCATTCAGGTGATGGACGACGTAATTACGTACTTTGTCGATGGCGAGGAAGCGGGCACACATGACGACTATTTCTATCCCGAAGTGCCAATGTCTATCAATTTCAATCTGTGGTTCGTCAATGGTGGCTTGATTGATTCAGACGAGACGCGCGAATACATGGAACGGATGGACTGGGTATTCTTCATCAATAACGCCGCGCTCGACCCGGATGAGGTCGATGAATATGTCGCACAGTTCCGCGAAGATGAGATTCGTTTCACCGATACCGTGCCGGCATGGGAGCCGCCGCTGGAGTCGCCCTGTAATTTCTAGCGGATTGGTCAGGGGCAGGCATTGATACCTGTCATCATTGCCATTACTATAATAAAGATGATGACTGTTTATTTTATTCGATGGGGGTATTGAACATGAGTGACATCAACAGCCGGGGTTACGCCAATCCTGACGTACTGGTTTCCACCGATTGGGTCGCCGACAATCTCAATAATCCAAAGGTGAGGATTGTCGAATCCAATGAAGACCCGCTGCTCTATCCATCCGGGCACATTCCGGGCGCGGTGCAGGTCGATTGGACCACTGACCTCAACGATCAATTGCGGCGTGATTACATCGACAAAGCGGGATTTGAAGCCCTTGCTTCACGCATCGGCATCACGCCGGAGACGACAGTCGTGTTTTATGGCGACAAAAACAACTGGTGGGCGTGTTATGCCTACTGGGTATTCCAGCTATTCGGGCACACCCATGCCAGAGTTATGGACGGCGGACGTTTGAAGTGGGAACAAGAAGGCCGCGACATGACGCGCGAGAAGCCAACCATCAGCCCAACAACATACAGTGCGCCGGTGCGTAATGACAGCCGTGTGCGCGCCTTCCGGGATGATGTGCAGAAGCATATCGACGCAGGCAAACCACTGGTCGATGTTCGCAGCCCAGCCGAATATACGGGCGAACGTCTGCACATGGACAATTATCCCAATGAGGGCGCGCTGCGGGGCGGGCACATTCCCGGCGCCAAGAACATCCCCTGGAGCCGCGCGGCTAATCCCGAAGATGGCACATTCAAATCCGCCCAGGACCTGCGCGCGATTTACGAAGCAGAGCAGGGCTTGAGTCCCAACAATGAGGTCATCGCCTACTGCCGCATTGGTGAGCGCAGCAGCCATACATGGTTCGTGCTGACGAATCTGCTCGGCTATAAAAATGTTCGCAATTACGACGGTTCATGGACGGAATGGGGCAATCTCGTCAATGTGCCGATAGAGAAATAACGATGGCAGCGATACCCGACAAGTTGCAAGCCGTGCTGGACGATTTTTCGCTCATTAGTGATCGCAATGAGCGCGCGGAATATCTCATCTACATCGCAGACCGCTTTGACGATGTTAAGGTGAGCGCGGACATCGCCACACTGCCCTACCCAGAAGAAAATCACGTCCAATTCTGCGAATCCGAAGCCTACGT
>CAZTLI010000356.1:0-5922 GCA_964614375.1 uncultured Anaerolineaceae bacterium | reverse complement strand
CAGTGCTCATCGCGCCCTTGTCCATCATAAGCATTCTTTTTGTTTCGTCCATTAGTACAGATAAAGTTGCTTATCTTAAAGTAAACATAGTTATTAGTGAAAATCAATGGAAATGCAATGGATGCGGATGTGGTGGACTTTTGCAGGTAGATTTTCTTCATCGCACCACATGCTCCGGGAAATGTCAGATTCTGGCAGGTTTTATAGCAGCGCCAAACTGCCCGTGAGCAGGCCCTATCAACGCGCGCGATTGATAAATGAAGAGAGGGTCAGAGACCCCCCGACCCTCTCTCACGACTAGTGCCCATCTGTATGAGACGAAATGGCAAATCGGATTATGAAGCGGGTGCGTAGATCTGGAATTGCCCGCTGAGTTGCAGCAGCGCCATTAGATACAGCAATCCGTCGTAATAGCGGAATTGTCCGGCTGGAATGGGTGTGTTCCAGAATTCTTCGATGAAATCCCACGCCTGCACATCGCTAGCGGCGAGGCTGGCGACGGCGTTCATGGCGATATGCCCGGTAGAACGATGCTGGTTGCCGTTGGGCGTGCCATCGTGCTCGAAGCGGCTCGTATACTGCCCGATGCCAAGATTATGGAAAAAGCTCTGATAACGGTTGGTCTGGTCAATTTGCCAGTCATCGGCGGCAAACCACGCATAATCTATCGCGATCATCATGCCAATGCGCCACGCATCGGCATAATAGACGCCGCCATAATCGCCATAGGGCTGGGGCGTGCCATCAAACCGGGCGTAATTGGTCATAAGACCGGTGTCGGGATGGGCGGCCTGACGCCAGTGTTCGCGGGCGGCGATGGCGGCCTCTGCCCAAAAGTCATTATCCTGCTGTGCCCAACGTGCCCACAATTCATAATAATGGGGTGCTTGATAGGACGGGTCGGTGAATTGCCTTTCGCGCCCGCGATTTGGCACAAAGACGACCAGGCGTGTTTCAGCATCGAATGTCGCCGCTGCCAGCGATGAGTCGGCATGGAGCATGGTGTTGAGGATGCCGTTGGCTTCGGCTTCATAATTATAGATGCCTTCGCCATTGCCCCAACGTGCCGCCGCAAAGAAGAGGGCTGTGGTGAACCAGATTTCACCATCCGACGCCGGGTTGCTATCCAGACATCGGCCATCGGGCAGCGCGTGCCAGCAGAAATACCCCGCCCAGGGGCCATCCTCGTGATACATATAGGTGCGTGCCCACGTCCACAGGCGGTCAAACTCTTCTTGCCTGTCCATTTGCACGGCAATCATCATGCCATAGGACATGCCCTCGCTGCGGATGTCGGCATTGTTGATGTCTTCGATATACGCCATGGCGTCGCCAACGGGATAGTACACACGCTGCGTACTGTCGTCGCCATAAAATAGCTGCTCGAAGGTGGTGTTGATGCGTTCTTGAATTTCGTCATCCGATAGACCCCATTCCGCCAGCATATTGCGATACTCACCCGTGAAGAACGCGCCTTCAGCCGGGGGTTGGGGTGCGGGACGATCCTGTGCAGTCACGATAGAAATCCCCAGTAGAATCAGACCGATGAATACACTGCCTACTAACTTTCGCTTCATGCGCTAACCTCGACTTCGGTATAAAATACTTGTTGAACGGGCGTGGTTTCGCCCGTTATCTCAAAACTGTCGGTCAAATGAATGTCGCCCGATGAACTGCCGACCATGACCAAAATTGTGCCCGGTTCAATCACGTAATCCATATTGCGGTCATAAAATGCGAGATGCGCCACATCCAGATGGAACGAAACGGTCTTGCGTTCGCCCGCTTTAAGTGCGAGGCGTTTGAAGCCTTTGAGCACTTTCACAGGTTGGGTCACGCTCGAAATCGGGTCATTGACATAGAGTTGGACGACTTCTTCACCGTCACGTTGACCGCTGTTGGTGATGTCGCATTGAACGACAATGGTATCGCCCTTCCCCGCTGTTTTACTATTCAGTCGCAAATTGCTATAGGCGAAGGTGGTATAACTCAAGCCAAAGCCAAAGGGGAACAACGGTGTGGTTGGCACATCGGCATAGTCACCGTACCAGTGCGAACGCCCGCCAGAGATTTTGTGGTTGTAATACAACGGCACCTGACCGACGTGACGTGGCAGTGTGACCGGCAATTTTCCGGCTGGATTGACATCGCCAAACAGCACATCGGCGATGCCATGCCCCCCTTCTTGCGCGGGCAGCCACGTTTGCAGGATAGCGGCAACCTTATCGACCATCGCGGTCAAGACCGGTGGACGCCCATTCATCAGGACGACGATGGTTGGCGTGCCTGTCGCGGCGACCTGGAGCACCAATTCCTGCTGAACACCGGGTAATTCGAGCGTGGCGCGGTCAATCGCTTCGCCGCTGGTGCTGCCCTTCCCCAACCCGGATATATCGCCAACGATGACGATAGCGACATCCGCAGCGCGGGCGCCAGTCACTGCTTCGGCAATGTGGGAAGTGTCTGTGCCGGTACTGTCGCAGCCTTTGATATAAACGACCTCCGTACTGGCGGACACCCGTTCGCGGATGCCTGCCAGGGGTGTGACCGACGGCGGCATGTGTGCATCCCAATCAATCGTGAATTGGGGTGCGCCGGGTGTCGGTGCGTCGGTGGCTTCTTCGGTCATGTCTGCCCGTTGAAAGTGCGACGGGTAATGATAGTCGCCCTGCATCACACGGGCACTAGCGGCATTGGGGCCAATCACGGCGATTTTCTTGAGGGTGTCGGATAGCGGCAGCACGCCGTCATTTTTCAGCAGTACAATCGACTTGCCGACCAGCTTACGTGATAGTTCCAGCCGCGCCGGGTCGCTGTAGACCTCGGCGATACGTCCGGTATCGACATAGGGCTGTTCAAAAAGGCCAAGCTGGAATTTTTGCTTCAGCACCCGTTTGACACACACATCAACTAAATCAATGGAAATATCACCCGCATGGAGCGCAGCGAGCAGCGGCTGACCATAACAATCGGCGTCGGGCACTTCTACATCCACGCCCGCTTCCAGGGCATAACGCGCGGCTTCGGCCTTGTCTTTGGCGATGCGGTGATATTCGACGAAGGTATTGATGGTGAAGTAATCGGTAATGACCGTGCCCGTAAAGCCCAGTTCTTTCCTTAATATATCTTGCAGCAGCCAGCGCGAACTACCGCATGGAATGCCGTCGATTTCTTGATAGGCGTTCATGATCGACGCGACATTGGTTTCTTTAATGACGGCGGCGAATGGCGGCATGAAGATTTCGCGGATTTCGCGTTCGGGGATGTGGGCGGGCGCCCAGTTGAGACCGCCTTCAGAAAATCCATAGCCCAAGAAATGTTTGGCTGTTGTGAGGATACCCGTTGTCCAATCATCGCCCTGAAAGCCGCGCACATAGGCCATGCCCATCGCGCTAATTAAGAACGGGTCTTCGCCGAACGTCTCTTCGACACGTCCCCAGCGTGGGTCACGCGCGACATCCAACACCGGGGCGAGCGCGTGATGCGCGCCCACAGCCCGCATTTCGTAGCGGATGGCCTTTGCCATGGCTTCGATGAGTTGTGGCTCCCATGTGGCGGCGAGACCGATGGCCTGGGGATAGGTCATAGCATCTTTGGCGAGATAACCCGCGCAGCTTTCCTCGTGGACGATGCCGGGAATTGCCAGCCGGGTTTGCTCGACCAGAAAGCGTTGAATTTGATTCGCCAGTTCCGCTGTTTTTGCCGGCGGCAGCATCGACACCGCGCCCAAACGGGTGACATGACCTGTGCCGTGTGGGATGCGTTGTCGGGTTTTTTCGAGGTTGAACGCCTTCGTATCCATGTCCAGCAGTTCACTCGTCCAGACCCCCTGTAATTGCGCGACCTTTTCCTCGACAGTCATCTCGTCTAAAAGATAGGATACACGGTCTTCAAGACTCAATGCACTATCCCGATATGATTGCTGCACATTCATAGGTTGATTGCCTTTGCGGTTGAAATCATCCTTTAAGCTCCCCACCTGTAAGCCCTGTGACAATGTACTTTTCGGTGAACACATAAAAAATCACAGCCGGGATAATAAGTAAGGTGACATACGCCATCACCCGCGACCAATCTGTGCCGAACTGCCCCTGATATTGCATAATGCCCAGCGGCAGCGGCCATAAATCGTCATTATTGAGCACCAGCAGCGGCAGAAAATATTCATTCCACGCGGCGATGACTTGAATGGTGGCGACGGCAGCCAGCGCCGGACGCGCCATCGGCAGCAAAATGTAGCGGAAGAAACCAAAGGTCGATGCCCCGTCGATGTAGGCCGCATCTTCCAGTTCGTCCGGGATGGTGATGAAGAAGCTGCGGAGGATAATGGTGCTGCCCGGCAAGCCGAATGCCACCAGCGGCAAAATCACCCCCCAGCGCGAGTCAACCAGACCGACCTGCCGCACTTGAATGAATATCGGCAAAATAGCGACACTCAGCGGGAACAACAGTCCAAACGACAACACGTTGAACAGGAATTGACGCCCTTTGAAGCGCAAACGGCTGAAGGCAAAGGCCAGCATACTCGCCAGCGGCACATTCAACCCAACAACGCCCAGTGTAATGAGGAGGCTGTTGCTCAGCGCCCGCCAGAACTGCTGTTGTTGGATGAGTTCAAAGTAATTGCAAACCCGTTCGACTTCGGGTTGGGTCAAACACTCGATGATGTTCGCCCCCAAAAGAATTTCGGTGTAATGCTGCCACTGCCATTCGCCTTCGGGGAAGCCAAACGGCGTCGTCAAAAATTCGGCAGTGGTACGCACACTGCCGAGCACAGCGGTCAACACCGGACTCATGATGGCGATACACAGAAAAGTCAGTATGAGATATTTGCCGCCGCGTTGGAGCCTACGCATGTGTTGTGGTTGCATGTGACTTCTATCCTTACTCACTCGTAGTCCCGGCGCATGACGAAATACTGGTACAACAGCGAGAACGTCAACGTGATGACGAACAGCACCACAGCCACTGCGCTGCCGTAACCCAACCTGTTCCGCAAGATGCCGAATTTATAGACATAGGTGCTGATGACCTGACTGGAATCGGATGGGCCACCGGTGGTCATAATCCAGATGATGACGAACTGTTGCAGCGACCCCAGTACCGAGAGGAAAATGGTCAGGCGGATAGCCGGGCCGATCAGCGGCAGGGTGACGTAGCGCAGCACCTTCAGTTCCGTCGCGCCGTCGATGCGTGCGGCATCTTCGAGATCGGTAGAGACGCCCTGTAAGGCCGCCATGTATAAAATCATGTAGAAGCCGAAATATTTCCACATCAGGACCGAAAATAGTGAAAACATCACGATATTGGCTTCGCCCAACCATGCGACAGGTTGATAGTTGGGAAGGATCGTGCCGAGCGCGGTGTTGACCAAGCCTTCGTGCGGGTGCAGGACATACAACCAGATAATCGCGGTGATAATCTCCGAAAAGACATACGGAATGAACAAGAACGCGCGGTAAATCTGCCTGCCGGGGAGATTGCCCCGCCCCACCAGCAGCGCAATCGCCATGGCAACGGGGAGTTGGATCATCAGCGACAGCGCAATGATAATGACACTGTGGACAATCGCACCTTGAAAGACACCATGACTGGCAAGGCGTTCATAGTTGCCGAAGCCAATGAAGTCATCCAGGCCACCCAGTCCATTCCAATCGTGGAGGCTGTAGTAAAACGATTGCAGGATGGGCATCAGCACAAAAATGACGAACAGCACCATGCCCGGGAGGGTAAACGCGCCAATGGTGAACCATTTCATCATCCGGCGCTGCCGCAAATCCCGCTTGGCCTTCACCTCCGACGGTTTTAACTTCGGGAGGTAGTTTTGTGGTATGGCTGACATAAATCTTTCATTTCTGGTAGACTGGAACAGGCGTAACAGTTGCGCTAAATGGTGATGGGTGTATGGTCGTTCATCCCCCC
>CAZTLI010000355.1:0-5939 GCA_964614375.1 uncultured Anaerolineaceae bacterium | reverse complement strand
CCGGCCTCTGTCGAAACCAGATACTGCCGCCGCACAAAACTGGTGATACCCACCGCCAGAATGTTAATCACCGTCCCGCTGACAATCTGGTCAGTACGGAACGTAATCGACAACCACGCATGGAGCAGCGCCGTGACACCACCGATAATCACCGCGACCAGCACCGCAATGAACATGATTGTCGTCGTATTACCCGGAAACAGGGGGTTGAGGAAAAACAGTGTCGAAAAGCCAGCACAGGCCGCATTCAACATCATCCCTTCAATCGCGATGTTAATCACGCCAGACCGTTCACACCACAAACCCGCCATCGCCCCAATTGCCAGCGGTGTCGCCAGTCGAAACGTCTCGGCGACCATCGTCGTGAAGTTCGTCCGGTCACCAGCGGCAGCGGCAATCAACAACGTCGGGATGAGGATGACGCCAGACAAGGCCATCGCCGCCGTGCTGATTCGATTCCAACCTGACGGCGCGAACATCCCCAACAACCCGGAAAGGATAAACAAAAGGCTGATACCATTCAAAAAGGCCAGTGTCGGCACAATGATATGCGGGACATTCTCAATAGTGCCCGCCTCAAACGTCAAAATCGTCTGCACATCGCCGCCATAAAGGTTATTTGCCGATGTGAGAATGAACAACCCTATCAGGGCCAGGACAAAACCAACGCCGCGCCGCCGTGTGAGTTTGAATTGCCGGAACATGGCGAGCAAACCGCCGCTGTCGGCAGTGGGTGATTGTGTTTGCGAAGTCACCGGTTAACCTCCCCAACTGCTAGAGAATATGACTTTTTCTTCTTCTTTGGCTTCAGGCACGCGATACACAAAACGGATAATCTGGTCTGCCGAGATGAACATGATAATCAACGCCTGAATAATTTTCACCATGTCGATGGGGATGTCGGCACGGATTTGCATCAACCCCGCGCCACTCAACAAACCGCCCCACAATAACCCCGCCCAGATCATGCTGCGTGGATTGGTACGGGCAATCAACGCCACAGCAATCGCGTCGAAACCGGCCCCGCCGAAAAATCCCGGCAGTAAATTATGCTGACGTCCACTGACCTCAATCATGCCCGCCAGCCCTGCCAGCGCGCCACTCAACGCCAGCGCCAGAATCACATTGCGCCGCACGCTCATCCCCGCATACTTCGCCGCATCAGGATTCGCGCCCACCGTCCGCAGTTCAAAACCCGGTGTCGTGCGTTCTAAAAACCAGTCCGTCAACCACACACAGAACAGCATAATAATAAAGCCGATATGCAAATTACCGCGTGTCGTAATCGCCGACAGAAACGACCCGCCCACAATAATCACCCCCGCGACAATCCCGCTGCGTATCAACATCGCGGTGTCCATCCGGTTACGACGGGGCCACAGCATATAAGCCACCACCACCACCGCAATCAGAATATACACCAGCAAAGATACCTGACTCAGCGGCGGCAGCATCGCCGTATCCGAAATCGTCGGCGTCTTCGGCACACTCGACGTAACATCGCCAAGCAGCACCGGGTCAGTCGATTTGATCAACCAGTCCACGAGCCGAATCGCCACGAAATTCAGCATAATCGTCGTGATGACTTCATGCGCGCCCGTAAACGCCTTCAAAAAGCCCGGTATCGCCCCCCAGAAAAAGCCGCCGACAATACCCACAATCACCATCAGCGGCAAATGCAGCAGTATCGGCCAATCGCTGAACGGCTGCATGAACCCAACCGCCGCCGCCAGTGTCGCCCCGGCATAAATCTGCCCTTCCGCGCCAATATTGAACAACCCGGCCTTAAAACCCAGCGCCACCGCCAGACCCGCGATAATGAAGCGCACCGAATTGGTCAACGTATCTTCCAGCAGCGACGGGAAGAACATCAAGGCACTGCCGCCCAACCGGAAGTAATGGGCAGGCAACCCCTGACTATCAATCAAAACGCCGTTGGTGTGATGCCCCTCTCCCGTCCCGATGATGACAAAATTACGATCAGGCCGAATGATGAACAAATTCTCTTCCAGAACACCCGCCAGTTCGGTCTCTATGGCCTCGTTGACCGTCTCCGATGTCAGGAAACCCTCTTCATAGAGCTTGCCGATAATATTGAATTCCAGCGCCAGACGTGTCGCATCGGTCACACCGACCTCCGCTAGCTCCGCCCATGTCTCGACACCATCCAGCACATCGCCCGTCCCGGCAGCCGCAATGTTGATAATGGCGTTACTATCCGCGCCACCGGGCACGATTCCCAGTTCATCCATTTGCAGCAGCGCGTCACGAGTCCGCTGAACCGTCACCAGTCCATGTTCACCAACGATTCGCAGATAAGCAAAACCCTGTTCCTGAGCATCTTCATCCATCTCAGCCAGTTCAGGCCACGTCGCATAGATAAAGTCATAATCCGCATCGGACAGCTCTTCATTTTCAAAAACCAGGTCGGCAGCATCTTCGATTTCCGTGCGCCCAATCTCGGTAAATCGCGTCAGCACATCGCCCATTGCGCGCAGCACATCCGGGCCAATCGCCAGTATGGTCGGGATGCGCGTCGCGAGGTTGTCAATCGTATCTTCATCCAAATCAGGATAGCGAGCCAAAAATTCGGCATAATACTGCACATTATCCACACCCAGTTCCGCCACATTCACAAACGGGCGCGACTGCCGGGTGATGCGCGTGGCTTCAATGGTGAAGTTACTGGCATACTGCCGGATCGTATCAAAATCCGTGATGTCCGCGACATCATTAATCGTAACACCCACACCACCTTCAATCAGCGCGCTATAGGCTTGCCCCGCCGTCCCAAAACCACCCCCTGTCAACAGCGTTAGCGGGATACCAATCAAGAAGGCCGTCAATACCGCCAGCAAAGGCATTAATCGCGGCGACACCCGCAGCCAGCTGCGCGCAATCGGGGCGAAAAAGCCCGGCGCTTGTTGTGGGTTTTCCGTGAAATTATTCGATGTGGTCATGCGCGCTCGCTTCCTCTTTTACGCCTGCCATACGCAACCCGACAGTCTCACGGTCTGCCTGTTCAATCGGCAGCACGTCGATGATTTTGCCATCGAACATCACCGCCACCCGGTCAGACAGACTCAGTATTTCATCCAATTCCGTCGAAACCAGCATGACCGCCGTGCCCGCATCGCGCATCTTCACAATCTGCTTGTGGATAAATTCAATCGACCCCACATCCAGACCGCGTGTGGGCTGTGCTGCGATCAACAAACGCGAAGGCCGCGAAAATTCCCGCGCGACAATCACCTTTTGCTGATTACCGCCCGACAAATCCCCCGCCACATTATAAATATTGGGTGGACGTACATCATACTGTTCGACCAGCTCACGCGCATTTTCTTCTATAGACGAGTCATTCACGAGGATACCGCGCGAAAATGGCGTTTTATAATACGTACACAACGTCAGGTTATACATCACCGGAAAACTGGTCACGATACCATTCTTCAGACGGTCTTCCGGGATATGCGCTGTACCCGCTTCCGTAAACTTGCGCGGCGACGCATCCGTCAAATCAACACCGTCGATATACACCTTGCCAGAGACAATCTCGCGCAGTCCGGTCAGCCCCTCGACCAGCTCCGTCTGTCCATTGCCCTGCACACCCGCAATTCCTAAAATCTCGCCCGCGCGGATTTCCAACGACACCGCCTCAACCGCGGGCAAACCCCGGTCATCTTCAATCGACAGGTCTGTGATCTGCAAGATGACATCCCCCGGACGCGACGCCCCTTTCTCGACCTCCAGAATCACATCCCGCCCGACCATCAGCGACGCCAGCGACGCTTCAGTCGAGGTTTTGGGGTCGGCATGACCCCCCACCTTGCCGCGCCGCAGCACAGAAATATCATCACAAATTTCGAGCACTTCTTTCAATTTATGGGTGATGAAAATTATACTCTCGCCTTGCTCGATGAGTGACCGCATGATCTGGAACAGCCCGCGCGTCTCCTGGGGGGTCAATACCGCCGTCGGTTCATCCAGAATCAAAATATCCGCTTTGCGATACAACGCCTTGATGATTTCAACACGTTGTTGGATACCAACAGGCAAATCGGCAATCAGCGCATCGGGATCAACCCGCAGCCCATATTGCTCAGAAATCTCCATAATTCGTCTACGAGCATCCCCCCGCCGCAAAAAAGGCCCCGTTACAGACTCATTGCCCAGCATGATATTTTCAGTCACCGTGAGCGTATCGACCAATTGAAAGTGCTGATGCACCATCCCAATGCCCAGTTCAATCGCGTCGTTTGGCCCGTTAATCGTCACCGCCGTGCCATTGACGAGGATTTGCCCCTCATCCGGTGTATACAGGCCATAAATCATATTCATCAGTGTGCTTTTGCCCGCCCCATTCTCCCCCAAAAGCCCCAGCACGCGGCCTTTATACAGCGCGAGGTCAATGTGGTCATTTGCCAGCACACCGGGGAAGCGTTTGGTCAAACCGCGCACTTCCAGCACGGGTACAGCTTGCTCTTCCATATACCAGCCCTTTAAAATTTTCAGATCAAGACACAATTTAGCGCGCGATTATACCGCATAATCGCAATTTCTCATGTTAAAGCTGCCGTATAACTAAAATCGCGCGATCCAAACGATTGCACGCTCAATCTATGATAATACGTGTCATTCACCATTGCGCCGGACAGCCTCTACAATAGCCCCTGTCCCAAATTCCAACGCCGCAATCGGGATACGTTCATCCGCCGCATGAATGGTCGCCGTGAAATTAAAATCCTCTGGCAAAGGCGTCGGCAGATAACCATACGTCTGAATCCCCAGTTTTGCGAAAAATCGCCCATCCGTCACACCGGGAAGTACCAGCGGCAGCGGGATACCCTGCGGGTCGGCTTTGCGGAGGATGTCCGCCAGTGTCTCAAACATGCCCATATTCGGTTCAGCCGGATACGGATCGTGCATCACCACTTCGATTTGCACATCCTCCCCGATGACCGCCTTCACTTCGCGTATCATGTCGTCCGGTGTAAAACCGGGCAGCAGTCGCCCATCCAATTGCAGCGTAACCTGCGCCGGAATCACATTCACTTTGTCGCTCGCCTGTAATATCGTCGGACTGACCGTATTATGCAGCATCGGGTCGAAGGTGCGTCCACGCTCGCCCAGCAGCTTGAGAATCGTATTGGTCAGCATCGGATTGAGCAGTTGCTTAATCATCAGACCGGGCGCCCCGGATAATTCACGGGCGAGGGTTTCAAGCGAGAGTTTCACCGCAGGCGTGATATGCACAGGCAGTCGTTTTTTGTCGAGCGTGGTCAATAACTGGCCCAATCGCGCCATCGCGCCGCCACGAACAGGCACTGACCCATGTCCCGCGGGGCCATATATCTCAGCACGCATCCAACACACTTGCTTTTCGGCAATCATAATTGGATAAAATCGCTTGCCGCCCATCGTCAGCGTGAACCCGCCAAATTCGCCAATGGCATATTTCACATCTGCGAACAGGTCGCGATGTTCCTCGACCATGTAGCGCGACCCGGCGATCCCACCCGCTTCTTCATCGCTGAGAATGCACAGAATTACATCGCCAGGCAGCGGAACATCTGCTATCTTCGCGCGGATAAATGCCGACACCAGCATCGCCACGCCGCCCTTCATATCCAGTGCGCCCCGTCCCCAGATATAACCGTCCGCTTCCAACGCCTCAAATGGCGGATGTGTCCATTGTTGATTGACCGTCGTCACCACATCCACATGCCCATATAACAGCAAGGGTGCGGCCTTCCCACGCCCCTTCAGGCGCGCAATTAGATTCGGTCTACCAGAAACCTGCTCATACAACTGCGACTCGATCCCCGCTTCCGTTAGCAGCGATTGAATATATTGAATACACGCGGCTTCATTGCCCGGTGGATTGGTCGTATTAAATTGAATCAGGCGTTTGAGCATCTCAACAGGTGTCGGAATCG
>CAZTLI010000354.1:0-5947 GCA_964614375.1 uncultured Anaerolineaceae bacterium | reverse complement strand
CACCAACGTCGCGATAATAATAAGCAGGTCAAACTCAGGAAAACGATTGCTAATTGCGTCAAACCATCCCGCATAACGCGCGACCACCGCCAGCGCAATCACGCCCGCCCCCACAACCCAAATCGCAATCATCGGCGTCCAACGAATTGTGGATGCGACATTCGTCACCTGGGTTTGGTCAACTTCCGCACCGGGATCGGCTGGCACGGCGGGAACAGCAGGCTCGTTGCTAAACAATTCCGTCTGCCGTGAAACTTCTTCTACAACGATTAAGCCCAGACAGGTAATCATCGCGATAATGACGACTATCGCCAATTCCGCAAATCGGATACGCGACAAACGATCTCGAAAAACCCACATCATCGGCACAATGACGCCCGCCGCCACCACGCCAATCACCATCAACGACCATATGATGAACGTGCGTGATTCTGTCGCATTAAACCACCCACCCGCAACCTCTGCCGAGGCACGCGCCGTATTAAGCGGAATAATGCCCAGTATGTTGTACATGCCGAGCGCCGCCAACCCACCAACCAGAATCCCCATAATCGTAAAGTAAAAAACGGTTTTGCCCGCGATATTGAAACGATATTGCACCACACGGGCGATGAAATATAAAAACAAGAAACTGCCAAATATGGCGATGTAGATAAATGCCGTCTCTTTTGACCCTAAATTGAGCACCATCGCACCCGCCAGTAAATATAGCCAGCGCGCCCGTTTTCGTTGTGTCGGCGGCCCATTGAGATACATCAATATCGCGTAGACCATCGTCAACGCATAAAAAATAGAGGGGATGTCATGCCGGATGTAACGCCCGTAATACAACAACAACGGCGAAATCAACAACAAAATCGAGGCCAGTAATGAAGGCCAGCGCCCCAACCAGCGCCGATACAAAATGGGGTACATCACAACCAGAATACTCAGTACAGCGGGGTATAGCCGCGAAGTGAAGTCGTTATCGCCAAAAATAAAGTAGGCCAGCGCCGTAAAATGGAACAACACTGGCCCGTGCATCAACGGCGTATGCTGGAAATTGCCATCTGCATATAAATTGTACGAATAACGGGTATGCAAGCTCTCATCATGACTCATCACCCGATCACCCAACCCATAAAAACGGGTGAAGATCGCAATCAATAGGATGATGATATATACGGCTGTTTCCCAATTTAGCGTGAACGCACGCGCTAGAAATGGGCTAAACGAGTTGGGCTGGCTTTCTACATCACTTCGTGCGGTCATAAAACCTCAAACTAACACGTAGGGAGAACGATCAATAAAGGTGACATTAACGCTGTACCGTAAGGGTACCGGGCACTGGTGTATTGCGTAAATCAATGGTTATTGGTACATCCGTTTCATTGGCATTGTTCAACACGACAGCCGTCGCAGCAAGCCCAATATTGGATGAAGCCGGGTCAGTTGCATTATGAATTGCACGGTCAACGCTTGGCGCAGGCTGCGAAGGAATAGCAGCGACAGGCCGGTTGTCGGTTATCCACGGCAGCAGCATCAACACCAGAACCAGCGCGACCAATCCAAAACCAATCTGTTTATGCCGCTTCTTTGACTGCCCGTTGACGGACGCACCAATCTGTGACTGAATATTCGCCCACATCCGGTCTAGCTGACCGGACTGTGGGCGTCCCACAGCCGGGACATAACCCTTCAGGTCTTGTACTAGTGCCCTCTGGCGCTGGTATTCAGTGTAACAATCCGGGCATTCATCAATGTAGCGCGCCATGCGCTGGCGTGAACGTGGCGCCAGTTCGCCGTTGAGATAAGCGGTCATCCGCGCTTTGCAGTAACGATATTTCAGTCTAAACATAGTCCCCGATAGATCACATTCTACTCGAACAGACTCAGTCCATATTCAGAATTTAGCCACTCGCCCGCAGCAGTTCTTCCAATAGTCCCGGCCCCACCGTTTGTAAGGCATCACGCAGTCGTCCATGTGCCAGACGCACCCGGCTTTCCGCCGTTTTCTGAGGGCAATCCATCACGTCGGCGATTTCCCGGTAGGTCAAACCATGCCCATAACGCAGGACAACGGCTTCGCGCAGCTGTGGTGACAATGCGTACAGCGCCGCTTCCACAGCATCTCTGGCATTTTGGCGGGCGAGCGCGGCTTCTGGCCTTTCCGACACGGGTGCAGCAACATTCAGTTGCAATAACTGCGAAATGCCAATAGAAGGCAATCGTTTACGGCGATACATGTTGCGACAGCGACTCACTGCAATCGTATATAACCACGTTTTGAACGCCGCGCGACGCGAGTCATAGCGATGCAGATTCTTGAACGCATAAACAAATGCGTCTTGTGAGACATCTTCAGCATCTTCAGCACTCAACAGCAAGCTATAACACAGGCGATAAATGCCCTGTGCAAACATCGTGTAGAGGTCAGAGAATCCGGTTTGATCGCCCTGTAGACATCGGACGATAATCGCATCCACAACTTCATTCAGTGATAATTCAGATGAAAAATCATCAGTCATGCCATACGCCTAACAGTGGCAAAATCAATTCCCACTATATACACGCCGAGTTCCTCTATTCCTCACTAGCGTTGACCCGACGCAGGTAGGCCATCAAATATGTCCTGTCGTACCCACAAAATGACCACTTGCGCCTGAAGTGGCACATCACGAGTACGCCGCTGCAACCACCATGCCAGCACATCCATTGCGCTCATAGGCTGATTGGGAGTCGTCTGACTTATTCTGAAGGGTTGTCCGACATAGCTGCTATCCAGATTGGGAATAGAATCCCTTTCTGCCATAATGACCACCTGTTCCCGACGCGCTTCTTCAACAGTGGTCACAAAACGCACATTTTCATAGGCGCGCAATTCCCATGCAATCAACCCATCGCTGGTGATGACCTCGCCGTCAACCAGCACAGTGATAGGCAGTTCCGGGAATCCCCGCGATGACCGTTGGGTAATTTCCCCAATCGTTTGCCGGAAAATCAGCAAATCTGGATTGGTCGCGCGGACATGCCACAATTCAGTCGGATTTCCCGCGTGTGTAACCGAAGCATTCCAGCCACTACCCACGCCAGTCGCAAGCACAAATACCAGCGCACCCAGCCCAAAGCCTTGTAGCGACACCACGTTACCCCACACACTTGCCGCAAGGAAAAAGCCCACAATGCCAAAGACAATGGTCAGGACTGTCCAGATGATACCAAAACGCAAATCAACATAACCAGATTGCATCATGAGATTAAACACATCGCCGGGCGATGATTCCAGCGGGATGAGGAGCAGTCCGCGTCCAATTTTTTGCACATGAATCGCGATCACAATCAGCAAGATTATAGTTGCCGCCGCCAATATCAGGCGTGTCCTCGCCACCCGCCGCCAATAGGTGGTTATATCTTCATCAATCCAAAACAACAGCGATTCGCGATGATTTTCCAGCGCAGCAACGACTGTATACGCTGCCAATCCTGCAAGCGGCATCACCAACCAGAGTGCGTATTCCGGCTGTGTCCCAAGATAGACAATGGAGATGAACACTGCTGTCACGACCCACATCATGAGGAAGCGTTCTATAATCGTCATTTGTTGGCGACGGCGCAGCAGCCACACACCAATCACTGCAAACACCCACAGAAATGGTTCATAGAACACGGCGCTATATAGGCCAAAGAACGGTGGCGCACCGTCTCGCGTGTGCGTGATCCCCGAAAGGCTATCGCCAAGCAATTCGGCAACCATACTCAGTCCCGGTGTGTAAAATAGGAAACCGGTGCTGACGATAATGACCAGGCCGCCCACAATCACCAACGATTGCTGCCAGGGCCATGTTGTCAGTAGACGATTTTTCGCATGTTGGAGCACATCATCACCCGGCATATCGAGTTGTTCAGGTGCGCGTAACATCGTGCGGAATAGGGTCAACCCACCTGCCACCAGCAAAATCACCGCCAGAACCGGGCCGCCAGGATCGCTCAAAAAGACCATTACACCAAAAAAGCCCGTCGCCCATCGCGCATCCCGCGGCTGCTGGAACTCGTAGTAACGCCACACCATCCACAAACCCAGCATCGCGAATGTGACAGACCATACAGCCCCCGCGCCGAATCGAGATGCAATCAACACCACAGGCGAACACATTAAAAACAAGCTAAAGAAAAATGCCCGCGGTAAGCCAATTTTGCTGCGGAAAACGAGCGGGGTAAGCGTTAACAGCACACCGCCCAACGCTGTAAAGATGCGTGCGGCAAATTCGGTGCTGCCCATCAGTGTAAAAGTTCCCACTTGCCCCCAGAACTGAATAGGACTATTCGCCACAATCGCCTCACCCGCCACTATCGGGCTGGTGACCCGCCATGCAGCTAATGCCTGGCGCGTCTCAACATCGCTGAGCGGCACAGAATCCAACTCTGCAAGACGCAGCAAGACCGCTACAGCAATGAGTACGGCATAGGCAACATACTCTACACGGATGACGAACGGGTAGGATGTACCAGTGGTATCTGCGCTTGATTCTTGTTGTTCAGGTGCGACTGCCTGCATTGCATTCCGCCTGTATCTATATCTGTTGTTGGTGAGCAAGTCTCGTCAACAAACATTCATCTTAACCAGTGTCTATGCTGACGAAAACCGTTTAGCAACTGCTAGCCCGAAAATTCGCCAGCAACCGCATTCGCACTATTGCCAACGGCATAGATGCGACTATTGCCTGATTGACAGACAACTTCGAGATTGTCAATAAATTTTTCTTCACCGGCATCGCCATAAAGATTACGTTCAGTCTGTCCATAGACGATGTAATCGACATCATACTGTACGAGAATGGGCACGATCACATCCCAGCGCAAATCACGATACACTCGTTCAACATCCTGAAAGCGCGTACCCACAGTTTCACCATAGGTCGGGCCACGCCACTGCCCCTCATGATTTTGCCAGCCGAGTACAATCGGTATGCCAGTCAATGTGCCGACACGTCCCACAAAGGGTTTATAAGCCGATTCAGTCCAGACTGCTTCGAGCACCACAGCATCATCGCCTTGCACATGCTGGTTGAGACACATCGCCACCTGATAATCATCGAAACTGACAAAATCCGGGCCACCATCCAATGTCACGGTCATAGCTGGATTGCTGGCACGACCCGTTTCGATAAACATCCGATTGTGAATACCCAACACTGGAAACAGTGAACCAGCCAGCAATATAAGCGCCAACGCAATCGCAAAACCGACTCTCACGCTCACATGCGGGCGCGGCAGCTGAAATTCTTTCAAAATCGTAAATACACCGTAGGCGCTGGCGATACTGAACATAATCCAAATTTGATAATAAAACTTGAATATTGTGTTGATGCGCGTCCCAAAATTATCCCGCAGATAAACGAACTCTGGTATCAACGACAGCATCAACGCCGCGCCTATCATCAAGAATGCAAATCCTGTCGCAGGTGGATAACCCAACCGCGGTGTGGTCTCTGATTCTGGTTCGCCATCGTCCTGTCGCTTGCGTCCGGGTTGAAACAGACGACCAATCACAAACACGAGTGAAATCAGCAGCAGCAGCGTCGTCAAGACGCCATCGAATCGCCGGCGGGCAACAGCGGGCAGCACAACATCCCAACCCCCATTCTGCGCCACAAAACTGTTGATATAACCTTGTGCTTCCGGGAGCAGTGACCCTGCAAAAACCAGCACGACCCAGAATAGCAACAAAATCACCAGCAGCAGAATGACTGCCTGTATCCCCCATCGCCAATTCATACGCGCCAGTTTATTCGCGCGCCATGCTTCGACCACCAGAAATGGCAACAATAGCACCAGAAACGGCCCGAACATGATGAAATAGTGCCGGAACAGGGTCGGGTACATGGCGTTGGGCAGCACACCCGACGCCTGCGAGCGGAAACCGATCAGGAACGGCAGGTAGAAGATGGCCGCCAGGGCGAGCACGGCG
>CAZTLI010000353.1:2037-5949 GCA_964614375.1 uncultured Anaerolineaceae bacterium | reverse complement strand
TTGGTCGTATTAAATTGAATCAGGCGTTTGAGCATCTCAACAGGTGTCGGAATCGTGACCATTTCGGTATCCCTTTGTAAACTTTCCGCATGACACTGAACTATATCGAAATCTATCCCGCTTAGCATCAAATCAATGAAGCCAACAAAACAAAAAGGACGACCCAATCGTCGCCCTTTCCATATATATACCTGCCATCTGCTGCATTAAGATTCGACGCGCTCTAATTCCAATGCCTGTGCATCCGCATTCGCCGTGAAAAAGGTCGCCGTCATCACAGCATCCCGATTCTCGAAGAAACGCACGCGAATAAACGGCATATTTGCCAGCACATAGGTCGCATTGGTATTGGGCACATGCAGCAGTGGTTGTTCCCCCACAATCAGCGTCACCCAAAATTGCCCGCTTTCATCGAGGCGGAAAACCACATCCTGCTCATACGTCCCCACAAAGGCCGTCGCCTGTTCCGGGTCTACCGGTTCGCCCTGAATCCTGCTCCGCTGCACCAGCGCCCGGCGCGACTCTTCCGCTGCACGATAATACGCTGTCGCATAATCCGGCAGGCCAAACGCCACTTCCATAATATGCTGTCGTACCGCCCGTGTGAAATTTTCCGACTGGGCGGCATTGGTCAGAATGACCACCCCAAAACCCGACTGCGGCAAAATCACCAGATCACTGGTGTAACCCAGCGTGCTGCCGCCATTATAGATAAGCGGCTGCCCATAATAATCCCCCACAAACCAGCCCAGGCCATAACGGGTATCTGCCCCCAGAGCAACTTGAGGCGTGTGGGTCGTATTCAGGGCATCGGCGCTGACAACAGTCACATCACCCGTCAGACTGCCATGTTCAGCCTGTATGATAAGAAACTGTGTCATATCGTTGAGTGTTGACCACGCCCCATACGCCGGTAACACAGGCGTGAACACGCTTTCCCATTGCGTATCAAGCGAGACAACCCGATCCGTAACGGGATCATATACACTGCTCAAAGCCACATCAGCATCTGCCAGCGCCGCATCCATATCCAAGGTCGTGCGCCCCATCCCCGCCGGTTCAAACAGCGTCGTCTGCATCAAGTCGATGTAAGCATCCGCAGCCATGTCCACAGTCGCCCCCCTCGCCATCGCCGCGAGATACGCCCCCACAGTGAACAATTGACGGTTGGGCGTGTATTGTTCAGCATAATCCGCCGCAAACAAATTATCCGCCAGCGATTCTATAAGCCCTGCCACATCCAGCGGCGTCACATACAACGGCATGTCATTCACACGTAAGCCTGCACTGTGACTAACCATATCCCGCACGCGCATATCCTCCGTGCGGTCATCATGCAGGGCAAACGTCGGCAAAATATCCGTGACAGGCGCATCCCAGTCCAGCACACCAGCATCAACCTGTGCCGCCATCATCGTCGTCGTCATGCCCTCAGTAATTGTCCCCGTCAGGAATAACGTATCCGCCGTCACCGGTGCATCCTCACCCAACGCCCGCACACCAAACGTCTGTTGATAAACCATCCGTCCACCCTGTACCACCGCTACCGCCGCGCCCGGTATGTTAAAGTACGCAAGCGACTCCTGAATATAGTCGTCAATCATGCCCTGCACCCCTTGCGTAAAGGGCGCAGGTAACACACCCTGCAAATCCACCGCTTCAGCAATCCCCATCTCAATAATCGCCGCCCCCAGCACAGGCGCGACACTTTCAAACGTGGCTTGACTTGGGGTAACCAATACGATGATATACGATTGGTTGTGTTCGACCCGCGCCATCGCCACCGCAACACCCCCATTATCCAGTCGATAAATAATTTGCAACCACACACCATTCGGCGTCGGGGTTTGCACAATCTGGAATATCGGACGATTAAAACCGGGAAAAATCAGTTGAATTGCTTCGGGAATCGTCTCGCGCGGCTCGCTGCCATCCACAACGAGGAAATAAATCGCGTTACCAGCATCATCGCTAAAATGCCCGTAAAGCGGCGTGCTTTCATTCTGCCATTCCGATGGATAAACCGTCGTAAAACGCCCAGCCGGGTCCTGGAATATCCCAATCTCGAAGGGGTAAGTCGGCGTCGGTTGTGGGTCTTGTGCCCCCGCCGGCAGCGCCAGCGCCAGCAACAAAACCACATATATAACCCACTGTCTCTTGATACCTGCTCGGTACATATAGCCAACGCTCCTGTGTCTCTATTCACAAACAGCGTTAGTCTAACACCACCGCATTAGAAAATCGTGATTCCATTCTGAGACCTGCCTGTATCCCCAAACCACTCAACCATCGGATGACGGATTCGCGTCAAAGTACGCCCGCAAAACCTGATAAGCCGCGTCCTCGCCGGTAACAAAGTGAAATTTTTCACCAAGAGCAGGGTAAATGACCTTCATAATCCGATGAATATTCCGAAACACCCTCGGCGGATTAATCGCGACAATAATCCCCGTTTGCGCTGTAAGAATCTGGTCGGCACGTTTGAACAGGCTGAATACATTATGTGGAATATGGATGCCCGTCATCACCAATAAAATACACACCGGATGATCGACACTTTGCGCCATTGGATAAAACATCGTGTCCAAAGCATGAAGCGCATCCTGTAGACGCCACGTCTTATCAAACCAAACTCGGATGACAGTCCGTTCGGGATTGTCCCATTCCATCGTGATTGACATTATTCCCCCATTTGCGCTTATTCTACCCGCCCCCTGGTTGCGATGCCACAAGCCCACAATAAGCAATTAGGCTATACTATGCACATCAGTTATATTCCGTAATGGAGACGAAGCGTGCCGTCGAATTCATTCCACGAAACGGCTATTCTCGCCACCCTCGAAGCCTACGCCAATGCCTACAACACCCACGACATTGACGCCATTATGGCCCTCTGGGCAGATGACCCCGATGTCCTGCTGATAGGCACGGGCCCGGACGAGAAGCGAATCGGCACAGCCGAAGTTCGCAGGCAGTTCGCCCATAATTTCGCCAGAGCCAAAACCCTGTTGTTCGCGTTTACAAACGCCATGGTCTCGATTCACGAGAATAGCGCCATTGTCGTCGCCAATGCCGATGCCCGCACGCTGGTTGATGACCAGATCATTCAATTCTCCCTCCGCATGACCATCATCCTAAAATACAGTCAAAATCGCTGGTGGTGGGTACATCGCCATGCTGCTACACTACCGCACCATCAACACTATGAATAGCATCGTTTCAGGCTATAGAGGCTGCACACAAGACGAAAAATGCCCCCAACAGCAACGTTAGCAAGACAGGCTTGCCTCTCAAGTCGCTTGAGACCCTATAGTATGGAAAAGTGATATACGAGAGGAAGACAGAAAATGATGACCTTCGATGACGTAATGACCGAATTGCAAACCGTCGGCACAGCCCAAAATTGCTAAATCTACAGACGGCATGGTGTCCATGAACCGATGTTTGGCGTGAGTGTCGCCCACATAAAAAACTGGCGAAAAACATCAAAACCAACCAGGCGCTGGCACAACAGCTGTGGGACAGTGGCAATCACGACGCCCGCGTCCTCGCCACAAAAATTGCCAATCCAGAACAAATCACCGCTGCCGAACTCGACTCGTGGGCACAAGACCTCGATAACTACGTCATCAGCGATGCCTGCTCAGAATTCGTCCAGAACACGCCGTTTCTGCACGACAAAATGCGCCAATGGATACCTTCCGACAACGAGTGGGTGAGCGCCACCGGTTGGAATCTGCTCGGCTATATCGCCCTCCATAACGCCGATGTCCCCCTCGACTTCTTCGACTCCTATCTCGCCACGATAGAGCGCGCCATCCACACCCGCAAAAACCGCGTCCGTTACGCCATGAACAACGCCCTCATCCACATCGGCTCTCGTCATCCCCTGCTGGCGCAACACGCCATCGT
>CAZTLI010000353.1:0-2027 GCA_964614375.1 uncultured Anaerolineaceae bacterium | reverse complement strand
CGTCGCCGCGCGCAGCGGCACAGTCGAAGTCGATCATGGGCAAAACAGTTGCAAAACGCCCGCCGCCGCCGAATACATTCAAAAGGCGCAACCCATCGCCACATAGCGCCATCCACACACCCACTTTATATCCATAAGTGGCGGCCCGGTGGTCGCCGCTTGTTGTTGATACAGGCGCCTCACCGTACACCAATCGTCAACAGGTCATATAGCACAAAAACCGCAAAACCGTCATAATTAATAAAAAGATGTCAGGGTAGCCACATGAGCAGCACCAAACTCGTCGAAGCCATCAAAGAACTGGATAGGTATCCTCACGCATGGGAAATCTTCAAAGCATCGGTTGCACTCGCCAAAGAAGATTATGACGGCTTCAATAATTGGGAAACATGGCAAGTGTACAGTTTCATCGCCAGCGTCCCCAAACTCCAGAGCGGCCTGCAAGAAATCATCAGCGCCCAGACCTTCTCCGAAGCCCAGCTCTGGCTAGAAGAATGGTTTCTCAGCCGCAGTCCCGCCCGCTCAGGAATCTATAAATTGCTGCTCGATACCACCTTGCAGCGGGTGCGCTGGGATGAAGTTGTCAAACGCTTGATGGAAAATGTCTGATTCTACGTTAGGCCGAAGTCATAATACGGAATGGGCGCGTAGGGTGCGTTTCTTCGATTACCCGCCCTTCAACCGGCACAGGAACAGGCGCAGGCGCGCTGTTGAGGGACAAAAAGCGTGCAACCAGAAGGCTGGCAGGGATAGAAATGATGAACCACAGACCGAAAATCATGACCACAGTATCCATGCTGCACCTCAAATTACACGCTTTACATTCTTCATAATCTATGATGACAATTCATAAACGCCCAATCAATAGTCGAAAAGTACCGCATGACCATAGTCCCTGCGCGTTAATCAACACTGCATCAATGAACAGCGTGCTGTTGTTGAGACGCCCCGCCGTGTTATTATCACACATCTATATCCACCCCCAACTCACCAGCCAACACCGCCAGCCAGCCCAACTGCCCCTGCCCGGCAATAGACACGCCCGCCACAAGCGGCAGCCCCAGCAGCAGCGCATCCACACCCGAAGTCTCATCCGTGCCATCAATTAGATGCTGCTGACTATGCGAAATCTTTGTTGTGACATCAGACTCAAATAACCCCACATCACCCGTCCGCCGCGCCTGCTCCAGATACGCCTGTCGCGCATAATAACCCACCCGCGCCCAAACATCCCACGCCCCCGCAATCGAACGCACATACCATTGCGCCCGTTCCAACACCGCCAGCACTATCACACCCGGCACAGGCCATAAACGCCGCGCGCCCCCCACACCTCCTGCTTAACTCGTGCAGTCGAGTCATCCCGTTTTTTCTGCTGCGCCCGTGTCCGCAGCACAGGGTCGAATGCCGCATCCGCCTGCACATACTCCCGCAGCGCCACCAGAACCGCCGTCGCATCTTCATCCCAGCGTGGACTCGCCCAATCGTCCACCGCACCGCCCCAATAACGATAGGTCGATAAATAGCGCTCCACACGCCCCCAAAAAATCGCCCCCACAGCCGTCGCTTGCAATCGCGCGGGAATTGCTTCAATCTCACCATGAACAATCGCCGCCGTCACATCCTGATGCGTCAATGCCGCCCGCGCCAGCGCCCACAAATCCAGCACAGGTTGCATCCCCGGCAGAGTCCCTAATCCACCCATTAAATCCAGCCAATCAATATCGCGCCCTTGCGCTGTAATATCGCGCCCTTTCGCTGTACGCCTGTTCAGCCCCTGAACCCGCCCCACCAGACCATGCACAGCCAGCGTCCCCATAAACGCCAACCGCAATCGCAGCCCACAGACTCGACCATATTCCACCGTCAGCGCCGTACAATACGCTTGCAATTCGTCATCGCGCATCACATCTAAACGACTCTGGGATTCGCGCCACGACGGTTCAATGCGCTGCGTGAACTGCTTAGCGTATCCACCCCACACCCGTAAACCGTCACTATAAGCATTGCCCAGCCGCCAACTATGG
>CAZTLI010000352.1:0-6015 GCA_964614375.1 uncultured Anaerolineaceae bacterium | reverse complement strand
TTTTTCGCGCCGATAGTGGGTTGATCGTAGATTAAGCGCCATTGACGCATTTTGCCACCGTGCCTATACTGAAATTAAACCATTCGACAGTTATTGTAAACTGAAAAGCAGCAATCACCTATGCAGGAAAAGTCTCAGTCTGAAAACAGCGAACCCACCGTCCCATCGCCACGCACTGTTGATACAGACCAATCCAATCAACCAGCAACTAAAGACAATGGCGATGGACGCCAGCACTTCGCCGAACCAACCGCCGTCCATGCACAGGCAGCGCCCGCATCAGGAGCAGCACGCCCCATCTATCGCCGTGACGCCTATATACCGCCCGCGATGCCATTAAGTGAATCGGCGGCCCGTTCACGATCACGACGGCGAAAGACCAAAGGGCGCGGGGGTGGGGATTGGGCATGGGTGATTATTGCCGCCGCGATTTTCGGCGTTGTGATTACCATTAGCCTGAGTTTTTTCCTCCTGCTGCGTAATCCTGCCGCCAGTCAAGAAGTGCTGCCCACGGCGCCAGTTGTGTCAATTCTGCCGACAGCGGTGGATGCGCGGACGAATTTATCGGGTGTCAACACTGGTCAAGTCGGCAGTGTGCTGGAATTACCCGATGGCAGCAGTTTCGTCATCGAACCCTGGGATGGGCAATCGCGATTTACGATGCTCCTCATTGGTCTGGATCGGCGTCCGGGTGAAAGTGGCCTGGCGTATCGTACCGATACGATGATGCTGGTCAGTATTGACCCGGTATCCCAGCGAATCGGCATCCTCAGCATTCCGCGTGACCTGTATGTGGTCATACCGGGTTATTCGCAGCGGCAGCGCGTGAATTCAGCGATGGTATTGGGCGAAATTCAACGTCCCGGTTATGGCCCACAGCTTGCGATGCAGACGGTACAGTACAACTTCGGTATCCGCATACATGATTATCTGATTGTCGATTTTCAAGCGGTGATTGCCATCATCGACGCGATTGGCGGCATTGATGTTGACGTGCCATACAACATCAGCGACCCGCGTTACCCCGATATGTATTATGGTTTCGACCCATTCTATATCAGCGCCGGTTCACATCACCTTGATGGGGCGACGGCGTTGAAGTATGCCCGCACCCGTCATGGTGCGAGTGACCTTGACCGCGCTGAACGCCAGCAGCAAGTGATGTTCGCCGTGCGTGACCGTGTGCTGAATCTCGAAATGCTGCCGTCATTGATTGTGCAAGCGCCGGGTTTGTGGCAAACCCTGAGCGAAAATGTATACACCGGCTTGACACTGGAGCAAATCATCCAGCTTGGTCTTTATGCGTCTGAAGTGCCATCCGGGAACATCTATACGGGTGTCGTAACGTGGGAATATGTGCGCGATTACTTCACAGGCGATGGACAACAGGTGCTTATCCCGGATCAAGGGCGGCTTGGGCCATTAATGGTCGAAGTTTTTGGCGCAAATTACTCAGAATAACCCTCACCTCCGACACAAACAAAACAGCGCGTTCATCGTGAGCGCGCTGTCGATAATTGCGGCCTGCCATGCCGTGTGCCGCTTAGTTTTGAACCTGCTTTCGCAGGTGGGAACCTTCTCTGGACGCCTCTGTCTTGGCTCAGGCCTATCACATTGGCACCAGCATTGTAGTCCCCTTCAGGTGGGTGTTGGCCCAAAACGTGTGGACGTCATCACGCGCACAGCAGGTGGATTCTTTATACCAGACGCCCCATATACTGTAAAGCCCGAACCGTCCGTGTCCATCCCATATTTACTGTTCGAGATGCAGCAAATCGTCCCATGTTTCGCGCCGCCGAATCACCGACCACGACTCGCCCGAAATATCAACTGCTGCCTCTAGCGGGCGCAGCCGCGCATTATAATTACTCGCCATGACCATGCCATACGCGCCCGTCGTCAGGATTGCCAACAGGTCACCGGGCTGCCTATCGGGTAACTGCACCTCACGTCCTAATACATCCGCTGTTTCACAGACCGGCCCCACGACAGTGACGGGACGTGAAGATGCAGCTTTCTGGATTACGGGCACAATCTCATGATGGGCTTGATACAGCGCCGGACGAATCAACTCGGTCATACTGGCATCAGTGATATAAAAGGTCTGTCCCGCTTGCTGTTTTACGTATAATACCCGCGTTACCAGAATACCTGCGTCGGCGACAACGGAACGTCCCGGTTCGAGCAGTACCACATAATCTTTCAGCAGTGGACGCAACAAACGGGCAAATTCACCCATATCCGGCAGCGATTCATCGGGTTTATAGGCGACCGGTAAACCACCACCGATATTCACGGTGCGAATATTCGGATAGCGTCGAATCAGCGTAAGTGCGGCTTCTATGGCTTGACGGGTCGCTGCTGTATCATGCAATTGACTACCAATATGGACGTGTATCCCTGCAAAATTCAACTGGGGATAATCCGATTGATGGGCTAAGAGGTGCGCGATCACTTCCGCTGTCAAACCGAACTTCGCGCCGCCATGCCCGGTCGCAATATAGGGATGGGTGCTGGCTGTGACTTCGGGATTGAGGCGCAGCGCAACATTGACGTGCCGTCCATGTTCCGCAGCATAATCATTCAAAAGGCGGCATTCATCGACATTTTCGACATTGATCCAGCCCACACCCTTCTGCACGGCTTCGCACAATTCATCAGGCGTTTTCCCTACGCCTGCAAAGACAATCTGTTCGGGTTTAGCGCCAGCGACGAATGCCCGATGAATTTCACCGCCACTTACGGCATCTATGCCCGCGCCAGCTTCGATTAATGTCCGCAAAATAGACAGATTGGCATTCGCTTTGGCACTGTAATGGATATGGGCATTAAGACCTGCATCTACAAATGTAGTGCGAATACGATTCAGATTATCGCGTAATCGTCGCAAGCTGTAGAGATAAACCGGTGTGCCCGTTTCGCGCACGATGTCTGTTACAGCAATCGAATCGCAATGCAAATGATGGTCTATATATTGAAATGATGAATTGAGCATGTCGCGTCAGCTTTTGATGGACAACAACTCGTATATCGGCACAGGTTTGGCGATACCCTTGGGCGTGATCGGTTCAAGTGTATGCACCGTGATTTGCCCATCGAGCATGTTATAGGTGGTCGGACTAATGATGATTTGCGACGGCCCCGCAGCACTACACAGGCGCGCCCCCAGATTCATCACGCGCCCTATCGCCGTAAAGTCGGTGCGAATCGGCGGGCCAAATTCACCGGCGATGACTTCGCCCGAACTAATGCCAATACCCAGTGGTGGCAGTTCTTTGCCTTCGGCTTTAAGTTGCTCTTGTAACTTGCGATGCACCGCTTGCATTTCCAGCGCCGCGCTTGCCGCCCGGAACGCATTATCGGCCTGGTGGACGGGTGTCCCAAAGAGGCTGATGACTTCATCACCCACGAACTTATCCAATGTCCCCCCATGATGAAAGATGACATCGGTCATTTCGGCGAGGAACGTATTCAAAATAGGCACAAACACATCTGGCTCAGTCCGCTCTGCCCATTCCGTCGAACCGCGGATGTCGGCAAAAATCACGCTGATTTCGACTCGTTCGCCTGCCAGCAGACCTTCATCTGCACGCTGCAATAAGGCTTCCAATACTTTCGGGTCTACTGAGCGACTGAGCAATTGGCGCATCCGACGACGTTCGAGGCGTTCAAAAATTGCCGTATCGACCTGACTGGTAATCGCCTGCAATAAACGCCGATCATCAGCACTAAAGCCGCGTGGATTGCCGCTGTTAACCGCGCCAAATACACCGATAATCTTTTCATTCAGGATGAGGGGTATCGAGATTAACGAGCGAATCACACCGGACATGCCATTACTGACCACTGCATCTGACCGATCTAAGGCTTCGCGCGAAAATTTACTGATAACCTCGAAGTATTCGGGCGATGTCAGCATCCCCTCGCGCGTTTCGGCCTTCAATTCCAGCGGTTGTTCCTTGTCGGCATTATACAGCATGATATACCCCAATTCGCTGGAAATTGTCCGGCACAGTTCGGTCAAAACACGCTGCAACATCCGCTCAAATTCGACCTCTTGATCACGAATCTGGTCGATGTTATAAACTGTTTCAAGTTCGCGATTACGCACTGCCAACTGCTGCTTTAGCCGGCTATGGACAACTGCCGAATCCATCTGACTGGTAATTGCGAACAACAGGCGATGGTCGGCGACAGAGAAATGGTGTTTACGCCCTATGACGACCGCGCCCAGTCGCTCTCCGCTGACTATAAATGGCGCTGCCAGCAGCATAAAATCTCGAATGTCGGGCGGAGTCGCGATCACCTGTGGGATACGAATATCCTCGGTGAGTTCACGAATCGCTTCCAACGCGGTTTGCGGCAGCGCTGCCTTATCGACCACACCGCGCACGATGAACTGCTGCTCGTTATCAATGTGTGACAGGATAATCATGCACAATTCGGCAGTATAGCGTTCGAGAATAATGTTGGTAAATCCGCTGATGAGTTCCGCTTCATCGCGCGCATCATCACGCAAGCGGTCTATCTGATAAATCGCTTCCAGTTCACGATTACGTTGTTCGACTTTCCAGAGCATTCGCGCCTGAATAATTGCCGAATCAATCTGGCTTTCGGCGAGGCGAAAGAGCGTGATGTCGTTAGCTGTGAAAGCCTGTTCTTTACGCGCGACAAAAAAGCTGCCCAGTGGATACGGGTCTTTGAGGACGATTTGTACACCCAATGTATGCTGCCACAACGCGGTATCGACAGCGCCAGGTTCTGCAAGGTGCATGGTCAGCTTACACAAGCTAACTGCCCGTTCAGATGGCACACCAATGCTGGAAATATACTCTACATCGTCGCTGGTCTCGGTCAACAGCATAATGGCACAGGCATCGGCTGCAAACGTGTTTTGCAAAAATTGGGCGATACTATCAAACATCGCCGAGGGATTATGGCTTTCGTCTAATGTGTCTCGAATCTCATCGAGTGCGAGTATGAGTTCCAATTGACGCTCTTTTTCCTCTAATGGGTCGGTCATGAGCGGATTTCTCCCTGTATGAAAGGCATAAGTGCAATGGGGTTGTAACCTTAATCAGCATTGAAACGTATTGTATAGTGACCTGAATCTTGCTATGCTGATGATAGTAGTATAGCAAATCTTGCGCCTTTGGATGTGAAAGCGGACAGGTAATTTTGGCAACTGAGATAATTGATACCCGGCTCATCAGTGAATTTCAATCGCTGCGCCGACGCGAACAAACACTCATCAACGACCTGCTCGACCTGCTGCCCAAAATTGATAATCTTGAAGAAGGTCGGGTCGCACAGGTACGAGACGCCCTGTTTCATGCCGACAATCCCTTCTTGATGGTCCTGGTTGGGCCATTTAGTTCTGGAAAATCGTCGCTCATCAATGCCTTGCTGGGTGAGTCTAAATTACTGGGTATTGGCCCCACCCCAACAACCGATCGTATCACCATTCTGCGCTGGGGCGAACAAGCCCAGAAAATGACATCGGGCGGCGAAGTTGATACGGTGTTTCATCCGTCGTCGTTACTGCAAAAAATTAGCCTTGTCGATACACCCGGCCTTGAATCGGTGTTTCAACGACACGAAGAGACCACACGCCGCTTTCTGCATCGCAGCGATATTGTCATTCTGGTGATGTTGGCGACACAAGCCATGACACAACGGAATGTCGAATATCTACAAACCCTGCAAGAATATGGCAAAAAGGTCATTATCGCCGTCAATCAAGCCGATTTGCTCTCCGACCAAGAACGCGACACCGTGCGCGACTATGTGCTTGAGCAGAGTCGTGACCGTCTGGGCGTGAAGCCAGAAGTGTGGATGGTGTCTGCCAAACACGGGTTACAGGCATGGCAAGATGGCAATGGCGAAAAAGATGACATCATCTGGCGCGCCAGCGGTCTCGACCAGATAGAAGCCTATATCGACAGTAAACTGAACGACGCCGAACGGATGCGCCAGAAACTGCAAACACCGCTGCAAATTGTGCAAAATACCACC
>CAZTLI010000351.1:0-6043 GCA_964614375.1 uncultured Anaerolineaceae bacterium | reverse complement strand
GGGTTGGCGAGGTCGGTGAACAAAAAGCAGTATTTGCGCCCCATATCCAATATCTGCTGGCTGACGGCAGCGGTCAATGCGCTGGCATAACCGTGACCGCGTAACTCCGGCGGTGTATAGACTGGCCCCACACGCAGTCCATTAGGCGTTGGCCCACTATACCCCACGACAGACACCACCTGACCATCGACCGTCCACACGCACATGCCACCTTTTTCACGCGGTAATCCAAAGCGCCGCACAATGTTATCCTCTGCCCGCTGCTCGTCATCATCGTTCAAGGCTTCACGCATAAACGCCCGCATCCAATCGAGGATCAGCGGACGGTCAGCCGCCGTCATATAGCGCATCGTCCCCGTCACCCCTTCTACGGGAATCACCTGTTCCAGTTGATAGGTGCGTTCGGCGATTTCCACCCGATAGGATTGTCCGCTTGCTGCCGCCCACTGTTCGACAAAATACTGCCCGATATGTTTAATCGCGATACAACCCGGCAGTGTGCCATAACAATTTTGGGCATCATCCACCACCAGCGCCAGCGAATCGGGATGATCGGTATAGGACAGGATGAGGTTGTGCGGCGGTGTGCGAATAACCACGAGCACGATCTCACTGTCGGCTTCGACACAGGCCAGATAATGATCTACATCGGCATAGTTGCCAAGATGGATGCTGCTCAATATCCCCAGCACCAGATTATTCTGCGCTTCGTGTGCGGCTAAAAATGGCGTGACGTGGGTGATGAAGGCGTCGGCGTCGTCATAGCGTGTGAGTTTCACGGTGTGTTCCCTTAGAAAAGATAAGCAACTGCTGAAGAAACGTTCCTGGCGACCCATTATACGTTAAAATAGCATGACTGAGGTGTATTGGAGTGATGATGATGATGGATAATCCGTATGTGTTGGGACGAGTGGCGTTAGGCGCGCTCCTCATTTTTATGGGTGGGCGTGGTTATCTGTATGGGTTGAATGATTTGCAGCGCTTTCCGCGCAATCTGACCGGGACTCCGGCATGGGTGGCGACGCTTGGTTATATCGTCGGTGGATGGATTGTGATCGGGTCGGCATTGGTGACGGCGAATGCCGATGCAGGTCAATTCCTGACCATTACAGGGTTGCTGCTGCCGCTGCCCGTGCATGTGGCCTGTGTCATAGTCTATTCGCGGGCACACCCCGAAGTCCGCCGTCCGCCAGAGAAGCAAAGTAAGGGCATAACCAGAAGTTAAAGAGTCAAAAGCGTAAAATAGCGTTTCCATACTATCGGGGAGCAGCGGCGTCTGCTTCCTTGGACAATCGCGCCGGGTAACAAATGCCAGTAAAAACAGGAAGGGCTAATGAGAGCGTGCGTTATCCTGCCCTTACGCCCTGTGTCCTGCATAGCGCATGTATGCGCCCCCTGCTGGTTTGGCGCTTAAGCCGGCGACTTATTCCGCATCACCTTCCTTGAGATTGACATAATCCAGCGGGGCATCATGGGCCAGGAGAGCCAGGGTCGCTTCGAGGACACGGCGCTGCTGAGCGACATCCCCCGGATTGCCCATTGTCCCGCCGCGTTTGAGCCGGGTGAAGGTGGCGCGGGGTGGCGCCGTAATGCGGGTGCGTCCGGCATTCCAACTGGTGAGCGTGGTGGCGATGCCTGCCCTTTCGAGTGCGCGTGCGACCAATCCAACGGACTGGGAACACAGCGGTCACGCCGGGACGAGCAATGCTGCCCGTACCGCTTCCGCTTTGGCGACGCGCAGCACTTCGGGGATGAGGTCATCTTCGATACGGCCTAAGTCGGGCTGATAGCCACTGTAACTGACCACCGACGGCGCGAGTTCACCGATGACGCCTTCATTCACCAAATTTTCCAGATGACGCAGCGGGACGAGCACTTGCGGGTCTTCATCGACCAGCACATGATCATAATGTTCATGGGCATAGGCCAGCGCATCCAGCGGAGTCGATGACGGAAAGGTGCGGATGGTATAGTCACCGAGCAGATTGGGCGCATCAAACGGCGTCTGACGGTCTTTCAAGTATCCGCCCGCTGTCGGAATCAGCATCAGCCGACTCTGGCTGAGGTCGATGCCTTTGCCCGATGGCTGGATTTTGTTATCAGGACGCGCATAAATTGACCAGTCAGTCTCGCCCGTTTCGTGATATTTCTTCAGCCAGCCATTTTCAAACGCCTCGCGCCATGCAGCCCGATTTTCGATAATGTCCATAACGTCCCCTGTGTGGTTGCGCTCACGAATAGGATGAGTCCACAGCCCCTCATCTTACCCGCAACGCCCGCCCGCCGCTAAATCCAATTTATGTGGTGGATATAAGCATAATCGAGCTTTTAAGATAACAATTTGCAATGACCTTTGTCTATAGACTCATCTCCAATCACGGTAAAAAGTCCTTATAACGGAAACAGAAAAGCGCGTGATTCGACTTGCGAATCACATGCCTTGCTAATAAACTACTGGCATCTAAATTCAATGGGAGAATTCTATGATCAAATATATTGTAAGTGGAATGGTTGTTGCATTTAGTCTCTTTACCATTTTCTATCCAAGTATGTATGATCAGATGAGTGAGGATATATTGGCTTGCATCGAATCGACTGGCGGTTATTGTAATAGAGATCTTCTAGGCTATTTTATTCCTGTTGGTGCCATAGTTACTACAGTGAGCGGTGGTGTACTCGGCTTCTATTTTTGGAGACGACAATCTAATAACAAAAATAAAGATGCGTTGAAAACAGTTTCTACTTCACACAAATCCTCAAGCTATTCGCCCTCATTAAGGTCATCAAATACCGAACAAGAACTCCAGAAAGCGAAAGAGATGCTAGACAAGGGGCTGATTGATGAAGAAGAATTCAAAGCAATGAAAAAGAGGATTATCGAACGAAGCTGATGGTGAGATAAGTTGTGCTATTGGAGGGATAGTCTCTCTTTATCTCTTCCGACTCTTTGACTCTGCGTTACGCTTTAATTAGGCGGATGGCGATCCGCCCCTAAGCGAATCCTTTGCGAATCTCTGCGTCTTTGCGCCTTTGCGTTTAATGTATTTTTTAATACGGAATCGTCTGACGGCGGCGTTTTACCGGTGTATTGACCCAATAGCGCATGAGAATCTGACGGGCGTCATCGGCGGTAAGCGTCTCGCGGATGAGGTCGATGATGAGATTGCGCTGTGCCACCGCCGTCGCATCGAAGAACCAGTACAGCGCCATCAACGGCGAGATAAATCCGCCAGAGTGACCGTCGTCGGGGTACATCTGATGACTGCCGAATTCGCCGTTTGCCGCCGGGATGATGCGCGTGCTGATGTGACTTTTGGAGTGATTGGGCCGTTCCCATACATAACGGCAGGCTCTTTCATACTCTTGAAAGGCCCACATTTGCGGCGCGAGGGCACAGCTCCCCCGAAACGCGCCCATCCTGATGAGTGCTGCCATGTTATCCAGCGCGTGATAGTGACAGACCGCCTCTTCCACCTCTGTGCCGAAGCCGATTGACGCCAGCAGTTTAACGGGCACATCCAGCCCTTCCACCGCCGCCAGCGAAATACTGTCTTCGAGAATCGTGCCCATGCCCTCTTCATTGCCGCGCATCAATGAATCGACGCCGCCATCGACCAGTATTATCGCATCCAGATTGAGCTTTTTGACCAGCGTCTCATAACATTTCCGCAGCGGCACGACGCCCATCCGCGCGAACATCCATACCGGCACATCCTCGCCCTGTACCGCGAACCACTGCGCCAGATAACCTTCGGGATAGTAGAAGATGTCGCGCCCCAATTTACCGACTGCGCCCGCCAGCAGTGTCTCAATCACCACATCCAGCGTGCCGACAATCTCCGCCAGCGGAAAATCGGTGAAACTAAAATTCGCCAGATGTACTGCCTTGCCCATGTCCTTCAGAGTGAAGTAAATCGGCAGGCCAGCAAACACATCGAATCCACCACCTGCGCCAGCAATGAGAATGGATTGACTATCAGCGAGTTGGTCGAGAATCGGGAGATTGAGTTTCATCGGCAAAAATCCTCACTACAGTATTATTTTATGTGGACGTGCTCATCGACACAAATTACAGGGAAGAAAACGCCGAGTCAATAAGGACTGCACATCAAAGAATCTAAATAGCCTGCATCGACCATGATGCAGGCTAAGTTTCGTTGATGAGTCGCGGAACGCCGTTACTGCACAGGGACTGCCGTTGCCCGGTAAATTTCTGTGATGTGGCGATGGTCTGTGCCACAGCAGCCACCGAGCACGGTGAAATGGGCAAATCGATCACGCAGCGCCCGATATTGCTGCCCCAATTCGGCTGGATTCCCGTCGTCGAGTGCTTCCGCTTCGTCCAATTCGGCATGACTCATACTGGACGCATTGGCACGCAAACCGCGAATCCGTTCGACCCACGCCGCATTCCCCAGTACGCCGTCAAAGTGGGTGGGATGGGCGCAGTTAATCATGTAATAGACGGGCGCGCCCTCCGTCGCCGCATCGACTGTTTCAATCGCCTGCTGCAAGGTTTCGCCGCCCGGCAGTCTGCCATCGGTTTCGACAGTGAACGAAATCACAACTGGCATCTGGGCGGCGACAGCGGCGCGAGTCAACCCGATGGCCTCTTCGGTATAGGTCATGGTGATGGCGGTGACCAGATCTGCGTGGGATTGCTGGAAGGCGCGAATCTGTGCGCTATGATAACGCTCGGCTTCGTCGGCGGTCATCATGCTGTCGGGATTGTAGCCGTCTCCACGCGGGCCGATGCAGCCGCTAATCACGATTTTTGCGCTGGCGGTTTCATACGCATTACGAATGTCTACCAGCATCTTCATGGCGTCACGATTCACCTGCAAGATGTCATCCGAACTATAACCCAGCCGCGCGCCCCAATCATTGCTGGCTCGCCATGTGGCACTTTCCAGAATGATACCGACGTTGTGTTCTTTCGCAATCGCGGCGTAGGTGGAAAAATAGTTGTGCAGCTTGGCGCGTCCTTCATCCGATTTGAACAAATCGAACGCGGCAAAGAGCGGCAGGTCTGCGCCTTCGTGAAAGATGAGGGTGGTTTCGATACCGCCATCGGTCAGAAACACATCTGCATCCAATTGCGGTAGGTGGTGACGATATTTTGCGGTCATAGCAGCCTCCTGTACTTGTGCAGGGGTTATTGTCTCATGAAAATGGCGTGGCGGCGCGGAGTTGGATTAAATATTGACCAAATCTGAAAGGTAGCGGACAGGTCAGTGTGTCAGCTCGTCAGCCTGTCAGCAGTCCATTGTTTGTGCTTAGCCAGCGCGTATATACATTGGCATGGGGCGCTCATCAACCGTCACCGGTTTGTGGCTTGAACGCACGCACCAGACGGTCTACACTCGTGCCCGTTGTCATTACGCTGCATCGTGTGGAGTTCACGTCACATGGAATCACCGTCTCAACCACCACGCCGATTGAGTCGTTTGCGCCCGTTCATCCCGCTGCTGATTGCCGGTTTCATCATCCTGCTGCTGGCGCTGATGGTCTGGCTTGCGCCACCGAAAACGCTGTCCACGACGATTGATTCTACCGACATCACCCTCACTGCCGAACCGGGGCTGATTTTCGCGCCCGGAGGCTGCGTGACACTGCGCTGGCAAGTCTTGAATATTCAGGCATTATATCTCAATGGCGAGGGCCGCATCGGCGCCGACGCGGAACAGGTGTGTTTACAGGGTACAACCGCGCCACAATTTGAGGTTGTGCTGCCGGATGGGAGCAACCACACCATCGCGCTGGATGTCGGCATTCTGCTGGTCAATCCGCTGACGTGGCTGCTGCTGTTAATTGCGGGCGTGTTGACGCTGACGACACTCTACAACCTGCTGGAAGCGCCGCTAAAACGCCTATTCGCGCCCCTGTTCACGCCGCTGCGACGGATGCTGCCGACTATCGCGCGCGTGGGGTTGATGACGCTGTTGACGCTGGTCGTGCTGGAATTCGGCTTCCGATTGTACATCACCAATTTCGGCTCGGAGATTGACCGGGCGCGTTATCTCTATTCGGGCGAAGAAATCCG
>CAZTLI010000350.1:0-6062 GCA_964614375.1 uncultured Anaerolineaceae bacterium | reverse complement strand
CGTGGTTATCCCGATTTTATCGGCGCGAATCTGGTGTCGTAGGGTTATTATCATCAAATAGTGTGAGGTAGCACATGAACGACCTCATCACCGATCTGGACACAATCCAAAGATTGGCAGTAGAACGACATGCTGAGTTTGAAGTGATGCGTTATTTGCTCGAACTCAATATCGACATAACCGACGCCGAACTTGACACGATGGTTGAAGCAATTGCTAATCCCATTACCGAGCAAATTGATTGCACCCAATGTGGTAACTGCTGCCGCAGCCTCCATGTCTATGTTACATCTGAGGATGTAGAACGTCTGGCGGACGGTCTCCACACCAGTGTCGAGAACGTCAAAGAAGAGTACGTTGATCTAAACAACCCGAAGAAAGTTGGCGAATGGGGAAAATTCAAAGCCCATCCCTGTGCCTTCTTGAAGGGCAATTTATGCAGCGTTTATGCCCACCGCCCCGACTCCTGTCGCACCTATCCCGGTCTTACACCACACTTCCGCTGGATACTCGAAGACATCATCGACGGTGCAGCGATATGCCCTATCATTTACAATGTACTGGATGCGATGGTGAAAAAAGTCGATGCGCTGTATGAGCAAGTCCCGGGCAACCCGAATTGTTAAGGCACATTCCGCCTGAGCACTGTTCAAATAACCGCCCACAATAGATTCTGCAAGGTAATCCTTATCGGCACAACCACGCGCCACAAATGTAAGACTATTTGTGTACCCATTGTGACATAAATCGTCACTCAGGTTCTGGTAAAATCGGACTGCGACGAGATTTATCAAGCTGCACAACAAACAACATTCGACGTTTTTAGTCCAACGAGTACACATCACATCATGCGAACCATCACGGATGAACAGATCGAGCAACTTATCCAACAAGCAGCCGTCTCAGAACGAGGTCGTGTGCCGTTCCGTCTGCATGAACATCACGAACCTGTACAGCGAATGGTGAATGCCATTGTTCCCGGTAGTTACGTCACACCGCATGTCCATCGCAATCCACCGAAGACAGAACTCATGGCGATACTGAAAGGCAAAGTGGCAATTATACGCTTCAGTGAAGATGGCGACGTGTCTGATATTTTTGTGCTGGACGAAAGCGGGCCGATTAAAGTCGTGGACATTCGTCCGGGAGTCTATCACAATATGGTCGCCCTGGAACCTTCTGCCGTGCTGGAAATCATACAAGGCCCATATCACGCCGATACACATAAACAGTTCGCGAACTGGGCGCCGCAAGAGGGTTCACCTGAAGCCAAATCCTATCTGCAACATCTCATCGCAATCATCAAAAACTCGTAAACATAGGGATACGTTGCAACGTATTGCCGCTCCCTTGCGTATATATCTGTAAGAAAGCAAATCAAACACAAGGGACATCAAACCCATGAATCACAACAAAACTCTGACCAAATCGCGCACGAATCGTCAAATATGGGGCGTCGCCGGCGGTTTGGGTGAATACTTCAATGTTGACCCAACCCTGGTACGTATCTTCTTCGTCCTGCTGTCGCTCGCAGGTGGCCCCGGCTTGCTGCTGTACATCGTGCTGGCAATAGTCATGCCACAGCCTGAAGATGCAGACCGGAGCATCCAGTACGAAAAGCACAAGAACGAGGAATACCTCTAAACACCATAGTCAGCAATCGAACAGGGCGACCAGCAGGTCGTCCTTTTGCGTTAATCGGGGAAGACGCGGTACAAATAGGGAATCAATTCATCTACAGCCTGTACCGGCGTCTCACAATCAAGCAGCAAATAGCGTCCTGATTCCGGGGGCTGCGCGTGGGCATAGCTAGCGAGGCGCAGGTGTTGGCTATTGAGTTCGGTATAGCCATCATCCGCCGAAATGTGCCCCGCCACTATAACCCGCTGTTCATACGGACTCAGTCCTGATAGCAGACTGAGAAACTTGCTGGCGAGTTGACGATAATAAGCCAATCCACCATCAAATTCGTTTCCAGCAAATAAACCATCCCACAACAGTGACCAATCTGGTTCTGTTTCCCGCAGGAGCGTTATTCGCAGTAAATCAAAATAACGGGGATGGTCGGGGTCGGTCAGACTGAGATGATATTTCACATTGCGCGCATAGACCACATTGTTTCGCAGCGAATTAAGATCAAACTGATTGCGAATAGCATTATCAATTCGATTGAGTAAAGCAGCATGGTCAAAATCGAGCCAATTCGCCATCTCTAATTCGGAGTGAACGCCGAAAGCCCCGGCGTGCGTCAACAACACACCGGCCTTTGTCCGCACATAAAAAGGCAAATTCTTCAAAAACGCAATCACATCATCGCGCGAATAGGGTGAAGTTTCGTCTGTATCCATTTCCATCAAGAATTTTTCAAATCGTGGCGTGAATGTGTGCTGGCCTTTTGAAAGGGGTATAGAGTAAATATGCGGCATTTCGTGATTGCCCATCAGCAAAATCACCGTATCGGCACCTAATTCCTGCTGCAACCGCATGACATCCAGCAGCATATCAAGGCTGGCATCCGCGTCTTCTGTGCCATAACCGTGTATTATATCGCCACAGATAACGAGGCGGTCTACTGTACCTGCGTCACGTAGTTGAAGGAATGTATCGCGCAGCCGCCGATACACCGCCCCTTCACCATGCAGGTCTGTGATGACCATCGCCACACCCTGCTCAAAATCGACCACCCGACGCTGCTGTGCCATACCCAACCTATGCGGGAACTAAGAAAATGATGGCGGAGATAATCTCAAAAACGACGGTGATGATATATGCGCGGTCAACAATACTGCGATCACGGAGCGCCTCAACCGTTCGCACACCCGCCAATCCCACGTAACCAAGACCAAATAACTGATACGCCGCTACAGCATTGAGGATAATTACACCCAGTCCCAGCGCGATGAACAATCCACCCCAGTTGATGCGGATTTCTGCCTTCGCACGGGCGGTAGCTGTCGGCAATCCAGCCGAATTAGCAACGGTGGTTGGCTGCACGATTGCCACGATGCCGAAAATGATGGACGCAATTGCAGCGATGATTCTCAAAATTTGCATACGGTTGTCTCCTCAATCAAAAAGAGGTGGAAAGGATATCACACCCACCTCAGTATAATCATTTGCCATCAAAACGCGATAGACAGCGAAATTACAACATACCTTCTACAGCCGCGCGTTCTTCGACCAACTCATCTTCCGAGTCTTTGATTTTGCGTCTGGCATAGTCGCTCAAATCCAACCCGGCGACGATTTCATAGCTGCCATTACCATCTGTTCGTAGAGGGAAGGAATAGATGAGGCCGTCTTGAACGCCATAAGGATTACCCTCGCTCGGAATGCCAGCACTAAACCAGTCACCAGAAACGGTAGGGTTAATCAGCGAACGAACCGTATCCAATGCCGCGTTCGCCGCACTTGCCGCTGAACTTTTGCCGCGCGCTTGAATGATGGCTGCGCCGCGCTTTTGTACCGTGCTCATAAATTCACCCTCAAGCCATTCGCGGGCTGTAATTACGTCTGTCGCGGGCTTACCGTCAATCAGCGCCAATTCAAAGTTGGGGAATTGTGTTGTGCTGTGATTGCCCCAGATACCCATACGTGTTACTTGCGACACCAACACGCCCGCCTTATTCGCGAGCTGGGCATTCGCGCGATTCTGGTCTAAACGGGTCATTGCAAACCAGCGATTCGCAGGCACATCGGGCGCATTGGCCTTTGCAACGAGACAGTTGGTATTGCAAGGATTTGCCACAACCAGCACCCGCACGTCAGAGGCAGCCTTATCGTTAATCGCTTTGCCCTGCTCGACAAATATCTTGCCATTTTCAGAAAGCAAATCAGCCCGTTCCATGCCGGGGCCGCGCGGTTTCCCGCCAACAAGAATAGCCCAATTTGCATCTTTAAACCCGACATTTACATCATCCGTCGCCACAATGCCATGTACAAGCGGTTGGGCACAATCTTCCAATTCCATGACGACGCCCTTCAGCGCATCCAGCGCCTGCGGGATTTCAAGGATTTGTAGAATAACGGGCTGGTCTGGCCCAAAGACCTCGCCATTGCCGATACGAAAAAGCAAATTATAGGCGATTTGTCCCGCACCGCCTGTTACTGCAACACGAATTGGTGTTTTCATGTAAATTCTCCCAAACAAGATTGATAGCCATACAAAGACAGAGATTAGACACTGCCTAATCTCTGCCCGATTATTCGCGGTGTCAAGGGTTTATACCTTCGGCCCACCGGCAATAATTTCTGGATTGGCCTGGTCCGCAAATTTCTCAAAATTCCGTTTAAACATCCCGGCCAATTCCTTCGCTTTGGTATCATAGGCGTCTTTGTCTGCCCATGTATTACGCGGATTCAGAATTTCAGACGGCACATCCGGCACATGAAGTGGAACTTGCAAGCCGAAGAAGGGTTCTTCTGCAAATTCAACAGCATCTAATTCACCATTCAGGGCCGCATTGACCATCCGGCGCGTGTATTGCAATTTCATGCGCGTACCCACACCATCCGGCCCACCTGTCCAACCGGTATTGACCAACCATACCGCAGAGCCGTGTTTAGCAATCTTCTTCGCCAGCAGTTCGGCATAGACTGTCGGGTGCATGGGCATAAACGGCGCACCGAAACAGGCGCTGAATGTGGCTTGTGGTTCTGTCACGCCGCGTTCCGTCCCGGCGACCTTTGCCGTATAACCGCTGATGAAGTGATACATCGCCTGTTCTGGCGTCAGTTTGCTGATGGGCGGCAGTACACCAAACGCATCGGCTGTCAAGAAAATAATGTCCTTCGGATGGCCACCGCGCCCGGTTTCACTGGCATTGGGAATAAACCGGATAGGATATGAACAGCGGGTGTTCTGTGTATAACGCGCATCGTCAAACATCGGTTCGCGTTGGTCGTTCAAAGGGACATTTTCCAGTATCGTGCCGAACATCCTGGTTGTTGCAAAGATTTCGGGTTCACCTTCGGGGCTGAGATTGATGGTCTTGGCATAACAACCCCCTTCAAAGTTGAATACACCTTCCTCGCTCCAACCGTGTTCGTCATCGCCAATCAATATCCGCGACGAGTCGGCGCTGAGTGTCGTTTTACCCGTCCCACTCAGGCCAAAGAAAACGGCGGTATTGCCATCTGGCCCGATATTGGCGGAACAGTGCATGGGCATCACGGCACGATGTGGCAGCAGATAATTCAAAACCGAAAAAACGCCCTTTTTAACCTCGCCGGAATACATCGTTCCACCAATGAGAATGAGTTTCTTCTCAAAATTCACCAGAATGAATGTACCGGTGCGCGTACCGTCTTCGTCTGGCCTGGCATGTAAACCAGGCGCAGCAAGGATCGTCATTTCGGGGCGATGACCTGCCAATTCTTCTTCTGTCGCATGGACAAACATATTCGAGCTAAACAGCGCATGATAGGCCACTTCACTAATCACCCGCACAGGCAGACGATAGCGCGGGTCTGTCCCCGCGTGCATATCCATCACATACAGCGATTTAAGATGGTGCATGTAATCAATCATCTTCTCATGCAGCTTCACAAATATTTCTTCTGAAATCGGTTGATTGACCTCACCCCACCAGATGTCGTTTTTTGATGAGGCTTCTTCAACGATAAACTTATCTTTGGGGCTGCGTCCGGTATAGGTTCCGGTCAACACACGTAGCGCCCCATCTTTGGTGAGTTCGGCTTCGTCATTAACAATGGCGTGTTCATAGAGTTCAGCGGGACTCAGATTCCAGAAGACTCGTAAACCTTTGATGTCAGAAACACGTAGACCCGTTTCTTCAAGACCGACTGAACTCTGGACATGCTCAATGAATTTCATGCTTTGTATGCTCCTTCGATTATGCGTTCGTGGTGCGTCACGAACTTTCACTTCAGCACATGCTGCTGATCGGCGACCATAAGTGCAATATTGAACATATCAAAAAATCTCTTTTGGGGTATACCAGGTAATGACTTACCAACTCTACTATATGATAATGCAGGTTAAAATACGCAAGATGGACTGAAGGTATTATATGTGATATTTATCACCTATTGCCTAAAAA
>CAZTLI010000349.1:0-6070 GCA_964614375.1 uncultured Anaerolineaceae bacterium | reverse complement strand
GCAAAATCAGCGCAATCACGCCCATGCTGCCCATATTCTGCTCGAAGGTCATGCCGAACGCGAACCAGCCATGCAGCAGCCGAATCATCTCAATCAGCGGGACGGACTCGGCGATGTTGGGGTGGACACCAATCTGGGCCACACCGCCGGACAGTATCCAGGGGGTATACAACAGCAGCGTCAGCAAATTGAGCGCGACATAACGCCACAGCAAATCGCCCGTATCTCGGATACCTTCTCGCCAGCCGGATTGTCGCCAACCGTTTATCAGCAGCGCCCCCAACCACAACACCGCCATCACGCCCTGTCCGAGCATGATGAAGACGTAACTATAGTGGGTGAACATCCCCACAAAATTGACCACTCCCAAGCCTACGCCCCAGCGCCACGTCCGCTTTTCGACAAAGTGAACCAGCAGCCAGAATCCGAGTCCGGCGATGAACGTCATCCACGCATACATCCGCACTTCCTGCGCGTAATGGATGCTAAAGGTGTTGAACAGGATGAACGCCGCCGCTGCCAGTCCCGCGACAGTGCCGAACAGCTTGCGTCCGAGTGTGTAGGCCATCGCGATACCGAGCAGGCTGCCAAAAGCCGACAACAACCGCAGACTGAATTCACTCTCGCCCGCCACGCCCATCCACAGGTGCAGTCCCCAGAAGTACAGCGGCACATGCACTTCGACAGCGGCAAACCGCGCCGTTTCGGGGATGCTGCGGACAGCCAATCCATACGATGCCCCTTCATCATGCCACAACGATTGCGCGCCAATCAGATGAAAGCGCGCCGCCGCCGCTGCTATTAAAATGGCGACGATGAGTGCGAGTGGGACGGCGTTACGAAGCGCGGGCGCGGTGAACTGTTTCATGCGGATTGTGGCTCTGCTTCTGCGCGTCGGTTGGTGTGTGCGCTGCTGCGTCGAACCCAGACTGCCAGCGCGACCATAATCAAGATAATTACCCCGCCGACCAGTATCAAGGGCAGCATTTTTTCCAGTGGACGGTTGAGCACCGTAATGGTGTCGATTTCAAAGGACGTGCGCCCGATGAGGCGGAAGGTGTGCTGTTCTGCGGTATAGGATGAATGGATGCTGGCCTCATACCAACCAGCCGCATCCGCTTGTACACGGCGCGGCATCAGGCCATTGGGCCATCCGTCCATCGTAATGCCAATGTCGTCGTCATAGCGCCAGCGGACAATAACATCCGTGCCATAGGTTGTGAATTCAATCGCGGGCGTGAGCACCGCTTGCTCTGCATCTGCGCCAGTTGCAACGATAGGCTCTGCATCGCTGTGCAAACGTATCGGCGGTGTCTCGGCCTGATATGTGCCTGCTGACAGCACCGTCGGGTCATCCTGTGCGTGTGCGGCGGTTAGCAATGACAAAAAGATTAAACCACAGAGGCACAGCGAGAAAAATAAGCGAGATTTCATATCACTAATCCGTAACACTACAATCCATTCTACAGTCGTATCCACAACAGGCGCAGCAGGCCGAAGATGATTATCAACCCGAACGCCACAGCCACGCCCACAATCGGGATCAGCGCATACCGACCCCGGTCAATGACAGTCACCGAATCGAGGATGAAGGGGTCATCGCTGCTGATGCGGATGACGTGTGTTTCGGTGTATGTCGATGTATGGACGACGGTCTCATTCCAATCTTCAGGTAAGGCCGTGCGACTGAGCAGCATCACAGGCACACCGTCCTCAACGGCGACAACTTCGCCATCCACTTCAAACGTGACTGCACCCGGCACTTGCCCCAACCAGCGCACACTGACCGATGTGCCTTGTACAGTGAATGTCACCAGATCGGTCGGCACACCGTCATCGAACTGCGCGAATGGCGCGGGCACGAGCGTTTCGGCGTCGGGTTCGATGGGTCGCGCTTGAATCGCCCAGTGTTCGCCCTGATGCACACCTTGATACAACACCGGCGTCAGATTGTGGATATAGTCGCTCATACTGTGATAGATGGGCAGCGGCGTGAAGGTCGGCCTTTCCGGGCTGTAATCGGGCTGCACCATGCGGAAATAAAACCACGATTGGTTGGCCTCAAAATCGTGCGGGCGGGTGAAAAACCAGTAATTGATGACGCCGACCCAGGGCCAGTCGGTTTGTGCGCGTTGATAGGCTATCGGCATCCAGCGCGCCGCCTGGTCGAGCGTGACCTGACCGTAATTAGAGCGGTCTGCGATGTCGGGGTTTTCGGCTTCGGTCGGGACGGGATTCCACGCCGCTTCACTAATCCAGATGGCTTTGTCGGCATCGCCATTCACGACCATGATGTCGCGTATTTGCTCCGTGCGGGCATAGTTGACGGTGGTCAGGCGGTAGCGGTGGTCGGTGGGGCCGCTGTTGAGACCATACCCCTGCATCGACAGCACATCGAAGCACTCACCCGCGCCCGCGTCATACATATTTTGCAGATAGATGAAGTCGCTGTAACCAAAAAATCCATCCAGCGCATTGGTCGGGGCCAGCGCGCCGCTAATCACCACAATATCCGGGTCAACGGTTTTGAGCGCGTCATAGGTGCGGCACAGCAGTTCGGTATAGGCCACCGGGTCTACGAAGTTATTGCCCCATTCGGGATAGATGTTGGGTTCGTTCCAGATTTGATAATGGTAGATTCGCCCGCGATAGCGTTCAGCGACGGCGACGGCATAATTCACAAAATCCTGAAAATCGTCCGGCGGCGCTTGATCGCCAGCATCAGGGTTGGCGCGCGACCAGTCCGGCGGATTGCTCAGACGCACCTGAATCTGTACGCCATATTCTTCGGCTAAATCGACAATGCGGTCATATTTCGCCCATGCATCGATGGCTTGCCCACCGCGGCTGTCGGTGAACTGTCCGCGTCCATCGACTTCGATGTCTTCCCATGGGAATTCTTGCCGAATCCAGCGAAAGCCCGCCGCCGTAATCATCCGCAGTTGTTCGCGGACTTTGGGGACTTCGACTTCTTGTTCGAGAAAGGTGTTGACGCCAAAGGGATTGACTCCGGCGTGGTCAATTGGGGTCAGCGGCGCGGTATTGGGTGATGGACGAATCAGCGTGCCCGCCAGTTCGACCATGCCGCGAATTTGCGCCAATGGTGCTTCTTCGCCCGTCAGCGACCAGAAGACGTTCCAGACCGCGCCCTGATTGGTCAGGTCCAGCCCCAGCAGTGCGCTCATGATGACCAGCGCCGTCAGCACGATTGCGAAAAAACGCCATTTTTTGCGACGTAGGGGTGTGATTTGTTCCTCCATAGCGGCGCATTATAGCCCTCTGTGGAGTGGGGTTACAGGGCTAAACTGATGTTTGTCATGCACAAACAGGTGCAGTGGGGGAACGCAAGCGCGCGTTTTGCGTATATAATACAAGACAAGGTGAGCCAAATAATTTTATATGGAGAGTAAACCATGAGCGATACAAACGGGGCAAAAGACGCGGTTCAGGCCGATGAAGTGGTAGAAGCCGCGCGTGAACAGGCCGAAAAAGCCAGAGCCGAATTGCAGGACTTCAGTCGTGAAATCCGCCAGCGCGCCAATGACGCCCGCAAAGAGGTTGTCAAGCAGTTGCATACCGCTGCCGAGACCATCCGCAAAGAAGCCCGCGACAACAAAGGCAATGACGACATGAAAAACGCGGCGGACAATCTCGCCAATGGGCTGGAAAAGGCCGCCAATTACCTCAACAGTCGTAATGTCGAGGACATGGGCGAAGAGGTGGTCAAGGTCGTGCGCCGCAATCCCACGCGCGTGATGATGATTCTGTTCATCGTCGGCGTGATTGTCGGTGTCTTCCTGCGCCGGGATTAAACACCCATCATCGGCAAGGTTCTGCAAAACGTGGATCACAGGCTGTAACCATAGATGACCGGGCGCTGCGCCCGGTTTTTGGTTGACATTGACGATTCGTGCTGGCAACCACTGGTAATAGCCCGCATTCGGCGTATAATCCAATCCGTAATGAGCACGAAGCAGCAGCAAGGCGAGACGATGTTTAAATTTATGGTGATGTTCCATAAACCGGTCAATATGGACGCATTCGAAAACGCCTATAACGACTTTCTGGCGCTGGTCGAACGTATGCCCGATGTCAAACGGCGGCAGGTGATTGATGTGGTCGGGTCGCCGATTGGTCAATCGCGCGTGTATCGCATCCTCGAAGTCTATTTTGATGACCAGCCGACGATGGAAGCGACACTCAATTCTGACAGAGGGCAGGAAGCAGGCGGCGAACTGCGGCGCTTCCCGAAAGGGTCGTTCGAGATGCTGTTCGCACAGGTCTATGAAGAAGATGGTGGTTTCACACCACAAACGGGGGAGCAAAAAACAGACGATGCAGGCGCTTAAAGACCGTATCCTCGCCGAGGGGCAAAATCTCGGCAGTGGCATCCTCAAGATTGACAGTATCCTCAATCATCAAATTCATCCCGAACTGATGCAGAAAATGGGCCACGAGATGGCGACACGTTTCAAGGGCGTGGCAATAGACCGCATTCTGACCGCCGAAATTTCGGGCATCGCGCCAGCGCTCATGACCGGGCTGGTGATGAATGCGCCTGTGGTTTATGCGCGTAAGAAAAAGCCCATCACGATGGCGGGGGCTGTCTACATGGAAACGGCGCCCAGCCATACCAAAGGCGGCGAGGTCAATTTGCTGGTCTCGGCGGAATTTTTGTGTGCGGGCGAGAATGTGCTCATCATTGACGACTTTCTAGCGTCCGGGCAAACCCTGCTGGCACTGGCGCGCATCGTCAAGAGCGCGAAGGCCAATCTGGTGGGAATCGGCATTGTGGTCGAAAAGACGTTTGAGGGTGGGCGGCAACTGCTGCGTGATCGGGGCTATGCCGACATCCCGGTTCATGCGCTGGCGACCATCACCAACATGGACGACGGCAAAATTGTGCTCGGATGACGATGAACAACGACTTGCGCCGCGGCGGAATCGCCATCCTCGATTATGGTTCGCAATATACCCAGCTTATCGCCCGGCGAATCCGTGACCAGGGTGTCTATGCCGAAGTTTTTGCCTACGACGCGCCATTGGAACACGTCAATCTGCACAGTCCCAATGGCTATATCCTCTCCGGCGGGCCGAACAGCGTCTATGATGCGGGTGCGCCACAGCTGCCAGCGTCCCTGTTGAGCAGTGGCAAACCAATTCTGGGCATTTGTTATGGGATGCAGGCGCTGACACACGCGCTCGGTGGACAGGTCGCGCCGGCACAGGCGCGCGAATATGGTCGGGCGGTCGTCACACAAACGGGTGATAATCCGCTGCTGCGTGGGTTAATGCAGTCGCTGCATGTGTGGATGTCGCATGGTGACCGCATCGAAAAACCGCCGACAGGTTTCACACCACTTGCCGAATCGGACAATTCGCCCTATGCGGCGATGGGCGATGCTGCGCGCGGGCTGTATGGCGTACAGTTCCATCCCGAAGTGTCGCACACGCCACAGGGAGTCGAAATCCTGCGAAATTTCATTTTCGAGATATGCGATTGTGCGGAACAATGGTCGCCAACAGCATTCATTGACGATGCTGTAGACCGCATCCGGGCGCAGGTCGGCGATGAACAGGTGCTGCTCGGTCTTAGCGGCGGTGTCGATTCGGCGGTGGCGGGCGCGCTGCTGCACAAGGCCATCGGCGACCGTCTGACGTGCATTTTTGTCAACACAGGTCTGCTGCGGAAAGACGAACCAGAAGAAGTGGTGCAGGTTTTCCAGCATGAGCAGGGCATGAATCTCATCGCGGTGGATGCGACGGAACAATTTCTTGACGCCTTACAGGGCATCACCGAACCCGAAGCCAAACGCAAACGTATCGGCGGCCTGTTCATTGACGTGTTTGCCGAAGCAGCGCGTAAACTCGCTGGCATCCGCTTTCTGGCGCAGGGGACGATTTATCCCGATGTCATTGAAAGCGCGGCGGGGCACAAATCCGCCAAAACCATTAAGAGTCATCACAATGTCGGCGGCCTGCCCGATGACTTACACTTTGAACTGGTCGAACCCTTGCGTGACCTGTTCAAAGATGAGGTGCGGCGCGTGGGGACGGCGCTCGGTCTGCC
>CAZTLI010000348.1:0-6078 GCA_964614375.1 uncultured Anaerolineaceae bacterium | reverse complement strand
TTCACAACATTCCCGGACGTATTGACTCCAGCCTGCTGGCGGACAATGCCCGCGTCTCATCTGCCGAGCGAATGCCAGATGCCCACCGCTTCATTCTGGCGGAAAACAGCTACGTGCAACTGTAAGTAGACAACAACGGCTTTCAACCCGTTGTCCAAGCGGTTAAAGCGCCCTTGTCTGAATGATTAGGGAAGAGCATGACAATCTGTTGTGCTCTTTTAATTCCAGGCTTTTCGCGCATAGAGGACGACACCCGTATTTTTCAACAGGCGCAGTTTGACCAGTCCAATGTCGATGAGACGCAGGGTTCTTAACAGCGGAATCGCCAGCGCAGCGGGCATTTTAAGCTGCGCGGTGATGTAGCCGGTGACCGCGGGCAAATCCACCCGTTTTTCGATTGTGAATTGTTCGCTGATGAGGTACAGCCAATCATGGTCACGACCCGCGCCCTCAAATGGTGACAATCCTTCGGCTTCCATACTGGCTTTGATGCGGGATGGGGCGCGCGTGCCGAATTTCAATAGACCCCGTATCTTGTCACCGTAACTGACCTGTGTTGGTAAAATGAACATCAATCCGCTGGCAACCAGCGCCGTAAACAGGGATTCATCGCCCACGGAATCGGATACCCATAACAACCCGCCCGGTTTGAGGGCATCGCGCATCACATCGACTGTGTGCCGCAAATTGATCAGATGGTGGAGTGTGGCTTTGACGGCGATGATGTCGTAGGTGTTGGCGGGCAGTGTGAGATTATTGAGGTCGCCGACGGTATAGGTCACTGTGCCGGAGACTTCATCACGTATGGAATCGTAGTAGTGGCGCGCGACTTCCAGTGATTTATCGCTGATGTCGATTCCGGTGCTGTGTGCGCCGCGCTGTGCCATCGCCAGCGTCAGCCAGCCCGACGCACAACCCAATTCCAGCGTTTGCATTCCGGGTTGTACGCGCGCCAGCAGCGCCTCGATATTACGCCCGTGCATGATGACGTTGTGCCGCAGCGTTTTGTGATAGCGCCAGTCTGGGGGTGTGGTCTGTGCCATCCGCTCCGATTCACTGCCCCAGAGTTCAGCCTCTTCAGCTAATTTCTGTTCGTAGGTCGATTCGCTCATAGTGATGTGCCCCTGTTAGCTGCTCACTCAGCAGCCATCGCTTCAACTTCAAGTTTCCAGTTGGGCAATAGCAGTATGGCACAAACGACTGTCGAAGCAGGTTGATGAGTCCCAAGATATTTTTTGCGTAACGCGACATTTGCGTCGTCATATTCCGGGCTGGCGAGATACGTCCGTATTTGTATCAGATTTTGATAGGTCATGCTGGCAGCTTCGAGAATCGTGCCAATGTGCCGCCAGATGAGGTCACCTTGTTCATCAAAACTATCTGGCATCGTCTGACCATCGGCGAGATAGCCATTGAGTCCGCTAATGAAAAGTAACCGTGAACCCGCGCTAACTTCAATGGCATGGCTGTAATTTTGATATGGTGGGAACACTGTCGCTGGATTGTGTTTGTGAAAGGGCATTTCTCGTTACCTGTTCTGCGAATAATCAATCAGATATGGTTTGATATTTACAGCAGTGGTTTTTGTGTGGGTGCGCCGCCCTTTTTCAGCGATTTGGGTGGCATAAGTTCATTCTCTTCTAACCAACTGGCAGCGGGGCCATCCCACGCACAGACCTCGAAATCCACTTTTCCGCTTTTGTCGAAGGCCACGCCTTCGGCCTCCAATAGTTCGCGCTGTCTATCTGCCCCTGTGCTGCCTTTGGGTAAGCTGATTTTACCCTGTCCATTAATCACGCGCTGCCAGGGGATGGGCTGGTCGGGCGTCGTTCGCATGGCTGTGCCCACCCAGCGCGGGCTGAGGCGGTCATATTGTTCCGGGTCCACATTGTCTGGCGGGGGGATCATCGACGCGATTTGTCCATAGGTGCTGACCTTGCCTTCCGGGATTTGTCGCACGATACGCCAGACCAGCAGGTTATAGGGGCGTGGGTCGGGTGGATTAAACATGAAAAGTCTCCATCAATCAATAAATCTCATTTATCGGCCTTCGACTGCCGCCTGTAATTCATCAGGCGATGGTGTGTAATTGCCCACATGACGCACGACAATGCCACTGGCATAGTTGGCGAGTGCAGCCGCATCGCCATAATCCGTGCCTGCGGTCAATGCCAGTGTCAGGACGGCAATAGCGGTATCGCCAGCACCCACTGTATCATAAACATCGCTCTCCGCCGGGGCAGGACAGTGTATCGTCTCGCCACCACAAATCGCCAGTGTCGCCCCATCGCCGCCGCGGGTGATGACCATTGCACGGGTTAAGCCAAGTTTTTCACACAGCTCGCGGGCTGCATGTGCAAAATCATCATGTGTTTTCAGTGTGCGACGCAGGTAAAACGCGGCTTCGTCCGTATTGCACTTGACCACCCCAAAACCCCTGTATTTATCAAAATTACCCTGGGCATCGGCTGCAAGGAGTTTGCCAGCGGACTGCGCTTTATCGCGAATAGATGCGACCAGTTCCGGCGTCAACATTCCGGCGCGATAATCTGACAGCAACACCGCGTCGGCGGATGGGAGCTGCGCGTCAATTTGCGTCATAAGCTGCTGCTGCGTGTTTGCATCTATTGGTTGACGGGACAAGGTATCGACACGCGCCACCTGCTGCGGAAAACGCAGTCCCATCTGTGCCATAATGCGCGATTTTTGCGTCGTGGGACGGTCTTCGCACGCAATCAGCGCCGATGTGTCGATTCCACACGATTGCAATGCCTCACGTAAATGGTCAGCGGCGCTGTCTGTCCCGATGAGACCGACCTGCACCGCCTGACTGCCCAGTGCGACGATATTCGCGGCGGGATTGGCTGCACCACCGGGAATGAATCGCCGTTCCTCAAATTCCAGCACGGGGATAGGGGCTTCGCGGCTGAGGCGTGTCGCCCGCCCAATCACGTATTCATCGAGGATGACATCGCCCACCACGATGATGCGCCGTCCGGCAAGTTGAGGGATGAGGTTGTGCAGGTCAGTCGTCATCTTGTTATCCCCTGCCGTAGGGGGAGGGTAGTCTGCCAGATTGCCCGTCCTATTGTATCAATCCACAATAGCCTACCGCATATCGCGGCAAAAAAAGAGGGCGACCTGCGTTGTAGGCCGCCCTGGATATGATGCGCGTGATTTAACGAACGGGAGTGAAGAAGTCGTCGGGGAAGGTCGTACCGAAGTCTGCGATACGTTTGGCAGCGGCGGGGACATAGCCTGTCGGCGTGAAGTAACCCGTGACACGTCCATCCTCCATACCCGTTTCGACAAATTCAAAAATCGGCTGGATGGCAATTTCTGTGCCTTGCATTCCGGTGACTTCGCTAATGGTCATGACTTTACGTGTTCCATCGCGCAGCCGCTGTTGATTGACCACGATATTCAACGCTTTCGCCATTTGTTCGCGCACGGTTAGCAGCGGCATATCCACACCTGCCATCATCGCCATCACTTCGAGTCGGGACAGCGTATCGCGGGCGTTGTTAGCATGGATGGTGAACAGTGACCCATCGTGCCCGGTGTTGATGGCCTGAAACAAATCCAGCACCTCGCCGCCGCGCGCTTCGCCCAACAAAATACGCTCTGGACGCATCTTCATCGCATTTTGTACGAGCACCTGTGCCGTGATTTCGCCTTTGCCCTCAAGATTGGCCGGACGCGCCTCCAGCTTGACGACATGGCGCTGATTGAGGATGAGTTCGGTGTAGTTTTCGACGACGACGATGCGCGCTTCGTTGTTGATGAAATTGGCGAGGATATTGCAAATCGTGGTTTTGCCTGATCCTGTGCCGCCGGCCACGACGATGTTCAACAACGACTCAACACAGGCTTTCAAGAACGCCATCATGTCTGTAGACATGGACCCATAGCGGATGACATCCTCTGCTGATAACGGGCGTGTGATGAATTTGCGGATGGTGACGGTGGGGCCATTGAGCGCGATGGGGCGAATGACGATGTTTACTCGTGACCCGTCCTCAAGGCGGACATCGACAATCGGATAGGATTCGTTGACCACACGTCCCAGCGGCGTCACGATCCGCTCGATGATGTCCATCAGATGGTCTTCACTCTCGAAGTGGTTATCGACCTCGATGAGTTTGCCGTGCTTTTCGATAAATACACTGTCTGGCCCATTAATCATGATTTCCGAGATGTCCGGGTCTGCGAGCAGCGGTTCAATTGGGCCAAGGTCGTTGGGATTGTTGTCATTCGTCATGGGATGCTTCCTCATACTTATTTGATGTCTGATACTCTGATTGTCGCCTGTATCGTTTTCTGGCTGAACGGACGGACAGGCGGTTTATGCCCTGTCTGATTAGTCGGTCTGGTTCACATTCTGGCGTATCCAGCCCCGTCGCAGCGCATAAATCGCGGCTTCGGTACGGGTGTTGACGCCGAGCTTGGAATAGATGTTGTCCAGATGAAATTTGACCGTGCGCGGGCTGACATACAGCAGCGATGCGATTTCTTTGTTGGATAGTCCTTCTGCCACCAGCGCGATGACATCCATCTCGCGTTCGGTCAGTTCGACAGGCGCTTCCAACAAGAAGCGAATTTGAATTTCCAAACCGCCCTGCCGACTCTGTTGATAGTCCATTACACCGCCTAAGCCTTCGATGCGCTGGCGCGTATGGTGCAAAATGTCGCCGGATGGTGGGAAGCCGTTATCTGCCACGCTGAAAAATATCGTATCTTCGTTCTTTTCTAACCGGATGCTGATTTGCGAAGCGTTGGCCTGCCGGACAGCCCGGTCAATTGTGTCTTGCGATGCGCGAAACAGCGCCAGTTCGAGCGGATAGGGCAGACGTTCGCGCATTCGCTGCAAAGCCAGTGTGATATGCAAACCACGCGCCCGCATTTCCTGGCTGGCGAGTGATTCCAGCGCAGGTTCAAGGCCAAGCGATTCGAGAATCGTCGGGTGAAATGTCGTTTCGAGGTCGCGGGCTTGCTGGACGACCTGCCGTGCCAGTGTGGATAGTACCGAAATCGCCATCCGCGCCTGTGGATTGTTGATGGTCTGTTCATAGGCGCTGGCCTGTGACAGGAGCAAATTCAACTGGCTGACGACAGTCTCGTTCAACATCCGTGCCATACGCCGGCGTTCAGCCTCGACAGCTTCTATCGTATCTTCCTGCGCGGCATAGACCAGCAAATCCTGTGATAATGGTGCGGGTTCGCCCGTATCCGTCACGGCGATGAGCACATCTTCAGTGTCAGACTCGGCGTCAATTTCAGGTCGTTCCATCGCGCTGGAACTGCGGACGATACGCTCCAACAGACTGCGCGATAGACGCTCTGATGTCGCCCGCTTGACTGCTTCATTCAACAGGGCTTCAACTTCGTTCATTTCGGGCAGGGCATCCAGCACATCATTCGCACTGGCATAGCGTTCGTCGGGATTTTTTGCCAGCAGGCGCACGACGATGTGTTCCAGCGCTTCGGGAATACCCGGATTGACAAGTCTGGGTGGTGTAAGCGGCGCGTTTAATGCCGCAGTCAGCACTTGCAGCGGTGTGTCGCCTGTGAACGGGGGTCTGCCTGTCAGCAGTTCATACAAGACCGCGCCGACTGCATATAAATCGGCGCGCTCGTCAATGATACCGTCCGCTGCGGTTTCAGGAGCCATATACAACGCCGTGCCCACTATTGCGTCGGTTTCCGTCAGGCGAACGTCGCCCTTTGCCAGCGCCAGACCAAAATCGGTGACCTTCACCTGTCCATCTGGTGTGAGCATGATGTTGTCGGGTTTAATATCACGATGGACGAGTCCCTGTGCATGAGCATAGGCGAGGGCGGTCAACGTGTCGCGAATGATACGCAGCGCATCGGGTATTGATAAGGCCCCTTTCTGTCGCCGCATCAGGCGGTGCAAATTCGTTCCGGGGATATATTCCAGCACGAGATAATGCCATTCCGCCTCCCGTCCCATATCGTATAGCAGCATGATATTGGGGTGGGATAGGCGGGCGACCGTCCGCGCTTCGCGTAGAAAACGGGCGCTGTCCTCTTCGCTGATTTGCGCCGGAGGCAGGA
>CAZTLI010000347.1:0-6080 GCA_964614375.1 uncultured Anaerolineaceae bacterium | reverse complement strand
ATAGCTTGGGGTAAAAACAGCGTCGCCATCACGATCCCGAACCAGAAATTGCGTCCCGGAAAACGAAGACGAGAGAACCCATAGGCACAAAACGAAGACGTGAAAACCACCGCCACTACATTGGCAACCACAATAATCATCGTATTGAGGAAATAGGTGTGGAATGGTTTATAGGTTAAGGCTTCGACGTAATTTTCGGGTTGAAATGGGTCGGGTATCCATTGGGGCGGATATTGAAAAATCTGATTTTGAGATTTAAGTGAACTGCTGACGAGCCATAGAAAAGGCGCAATCATCACCACCGCGAAGAAAATCAGCAGACTGAGATTTATTGCCCGCCAGAAGGGTGGCAGCCTTTTTGTATGCTCAAGGCTATCTGGCGCCACAATTGGGGATTGCTTTGGAATAGCCACGCTTCATACTCCCTTAATCGCCCGGACTTTCATAGTAGACTCGTGACCCAAGATAGCGGAATATCAGGTACGAGAGAATCATTAAAATAATGAACAGCACCCACGACAACACTGCCGCATAACCCATTCGCTGGCTTTCAAAGGCGGTGCGATAGATATAGAGCACAAGGAAAAGTGTCGAATTTTCGGGATCGCCACCTGTGATTAAGTATGCACGGACAAATTCTTGCGCCGCGCCGATAAGCCCAATCACAAGATTGAAAAAGATAATCGGCGACATCAACGGGATGGTGATATACCGCAGCTTTGCCACCCGCCCCGCCCCGTCTATGTCGGCGGCTTCATAGTAAACATCCGGGATGCCCTGCAAACCCGCTAAGAAAATAATCATCGGCCCGCCGACAGACCACATACTCATAATAATGAAGGACGCCATCGCCGATTCGGGTTCCTGTAACCACGCCACCCTTGCCCCGCCTAAGCCGCGAATGGCGACATTGAGCAGGCCAAATTCTGTATTGAGTATCCATGCCCACAGGAGCGCGCTGGCGACAAGCGGCACAATAGTCGGCAGATAATAGATGGTGCGAAAAATTGCGATACCTCTTATCTTGGTATTGATGAGTATGGCGAGGAAAAACGCAAATACAAGCCCTATCGGGACAGAGGTCGCGGTATAGATAAATGTCGCCTTCAATGAATCCAGTATCAACGGGTCATTCAAAAGGCGTTCAAAATTATCGAGACCAATAAAACGCGGTGGGCTAATCAAGTTCCAACGATGGAAGCTCAGGTAGGCGGCAACCAGGGCGGGTATCAACCACCATAAGAAAAAGCCCAGAATGAAGGGCATGATGAAGGTGTACCCCATGATTGTGCGCCGACGTTCGAGCCTTAAACCGTTGTACCACGCTGTAAGCGGGCTAACAGGTGAACGTTTGCGCTTCATTTTTAGGTCGGTCATGAATTTTCCATCTTGCTTAAAACTACCGACGGGTTGTGCTCAAAAGTCATTCCGAAATATCTAAATTTAGTCACGTTGGTATATGATTGAAAGCGTCTAATAATCATACTGCGCCACTATCAAAAATCCCGTCATCATCGGGAAGGAACGGGTCTCACTATTCGTCTACGGGTTATGACTATGACCCGTTGTTCGTAGATTGAGTAGGGCACGACGACGCCGTGCCCAATGTCCCGTTTATTTCTCAAGCCGCCCAGGAGTATAATCATATAGGCGCTTTTGAACACACCACAAAAGCAAACACGTAGGGACGACAGTCCACGTCGTCTCTACGTCCTGCATTACTGATATGATCGCAGCACATCGTTTGCGGCTGCGACGGCATCCGGGAACACATCGGCTACGGGATCACCCGCCGCCAGCGCTGAGAATGCCGGACCAATATAGTCATTTTGGGCTTCGACCCAGCCATTCGGAATTCGGACAGCCTGACCATGGGCAGGCAGATAATCGGTTGCGAATTGTGAATAGTTATCCGGGTGAATCCCCTCAGTAATCCAACCTGTGAGACCTTCTTCGGTCAGCATCGCGGTCTGGTTGGGTATCCACAGGCCAATCTTAGCGAAGTGTTCTTGATAGAAGGGTGTCGCCAGGAAGCGTACCCATTCCCACGCCTCGTCAGGCCGTTCGGTGGAGCTTAAGACACTATGGAAGTGAGCCTGCATGACAGCGGCAGGTTGTGCCATACTCGGTAGTGCGCCAGTGCCCATACCCACCTGCATCAACGACGGGTTCATCCACGATAACGCCCAGGACCCATCAACCGCCATCGCCAACCGGCCATTATCAACCATCTGCGTGTTGGTCATGCCGAGATTGGTCATGGTTGCGCCGCGTGGGGCGACATGATGGACATAAATCAAATCAGACAACCGTTGCAGCGCCTCTAAGGCTTCTGACGAATCTAATCCGATTAAGCCATCATCTGTAAACAGTCGCCCGCCGTTTGAATGAACTGCCGACGCAATCGGCAGCCACCAGAGCGGCCAATCGACTGCAAATTGCTGAATATCATCGGGATCAAAACCGGCATCATCGGGATGACGACCATTGGCATCCACCGTTAGTTCTTTGCAGATGGTGATGAACGTATCCCAATCCCAGATTTCATCATCCTGAAAACCGGGTGCTGTGATGCCCGCCGCCGCAAAGACTTCTGCATTGTAGTAAATGTGGTGCGCGACCCATGTCGAGCCGATACCGTGCCAGCGCCCGTTACTATCGGCACAACGCCACGCTTCCTGTGGTTGAATGAAGTACCCTTCCTGACCGAGTAGGGGATCATTCGCGATTAAGTCAGTGATGTCGAGCAGCGCATCGTTGGCACGCAGTGTTTCATACTGTTCCGATAATATGAATGACGTATCGGGAGCTGTCCCCGCAGCAATATCGGTCAACAACACACGCCCATACTCATTCGCATCGGGGATATGCCGCCATTCAACCGCAATGTCGGGATGTTCCTGCATGAACACTTCAATCGCCGCTCGAACACCTTCATCTTCTGCGACGCCACCCCAACCGCCGAAGCTAATTTCGGTCACACTCTGTGCCAGCGCCCGCATCAATAGTGGATTTAATCCAGTTGATGCCGCTACCGCTGCCCCGGTCATCCCCATCATTTTCAAAAAATTTCTACGCGATGCTCTTTGTGATACTCTTTTCATGATAAAATCTGCTCCTTAGCTACTGTATTATTGAATGAAATTACGCTTCGCGAATCCAGACACGCATCTCGCCCGGTTCTCGATTCGCCCACAGATAAAATGCGGAAGTACTGTAAATTTGCGCGGTGATTTGACGCGGTTCACCATAACCTGTGGTTGATAAATCCCACCCGATCGCCGAATCATTAAAAACCTAAAAAGCCCCCATCTACCGGGATAACCGCCCCGCTGACATAATCGGATGCCGCCGAAGCGAGAAAGATGGCAATCCCTTTGAGGTCGTCGGGCACACCCCAACGCTGCATGGGAATGCGTGCCAGTAAATTTGCGCCTTCATCGGGGTCATTCACAAGGTCTTCAGTCAGATCGGTGTGGATAAACCCCGGCACAATCGCATTCACAGTCACGCCCTGCCCCGCCCATTCGTTAGATAACGCCTTTGTCAGTTGTGCAATTCCTCCTTTCGCTGCCGCATACGCCGGCACATGCAAACCGCCGATAACGCTGATCAATGAAGCGATGTTAATAATCTTGCCCCCTCCATGCGCCAGCATGTGCCGACCTGCCATCTGATTGAGCAAGAATCCCGATGTTAAATCCACTTCCAGCACGATGTCCCAATCGTCAATGGGGAAGATTTCTGCGTCATGATTGCGCTGAATGCCGTGATTCACAAACAGAATATCCAGGCCACCAAGCTGTTCAACCGCTTCATCAAACAACCGCCTGGTTTCAGACCGCTGCGACATATCGGCCTGAATGGGTATCACACGCTGCTTTGTAGTATCGGACAAGGTTTTGGCTGTTTGCATCACCCGGTCACTCACACCGTTGATTACCACGTCGGCGCCTGCTTCGAGCAATGCTTCCGCCAACGCCCGCCCAATACCACGACTGCTGCCAGTAACCAGTGCTTTTTTCCCGCTTAAATCGAAAAGTTTCATGTAGTCCTCTTAATAACCAATCACCATGAATTCATTCTTTGATTGCGCCAGCGGTTAAACCGCCGACAATGTAGCGTTGCAACGCGGCGAAGGTCACGATAATGGGCAGCGCAACCACCGTAGAGACAGCCATCATGTCGTTCCACGCAGTACCGTACTGTCCGATAAAATTGTTCAAGGCCACTGTCACAGGCTGATTTGTTCGGGTGTTTAATGACAACGCGAAAACGAATTCTCCCCACGCAATCAGGAAAGAAAAGGCCGCCACGGTGATGATGCCCGGACGCACATACGGGATGACAATGCGCCAGAGTACGCCCAGCTGCGTACATCCATCGACCTTTGCTGCGGCTTCGAGTTCCGATGGCACACTGAGAAAGAAGGGACGCAAGATAATCACTGAAAACGGCAGCGTAAACGTGGTATCTGCCAGTATGAGGCCAATATGCGTATTTAATAGTCCAATCCGGCTGTAGGTCAGAAACAGTGGGCCAGCGATGACAATGCCGGGCATAAGTTGACCAATCAACAGCACCAGCAAGATGATGCCACTCCCACGCAGTTTAAGCCGCGCCAAGCCATAACCACCCGGTACTGCCAGCACCAGCGTGAGCAGCATCGTGCCAAGGCTGATAACGACGCTGTTCAGAAATACGGTGATGAGCACCGGATTGTGAAGGACTTCCTGTTCATAAGAGTCAAACACGGGCGGAAACGGCACGACTGCCGGTGGAACGGCGAAGATAGCCCCGTTTGACTTAAGCGATGTGGCGATCATCCAGTACACCGGGAACAGATATACCAGCAAAAACAGCAGCGCCAGCATCGTCTTCGTATATTTCCACTGCCGCAACGAATGCCATTGCGCGCTCATGCCGCTTCCTCCCGCTGGATAATCTTTGTATAGCCGATTGCGAGGAGGAGTAGCCCGATCATCAATAACACGGATGCCGCTGCGCCATCGGCAATGCGAAAGAAGCCGAACATCAGTCGATAAATGTAGATAGGAAGCACTGTTGTGACATCAACAGGGCCGCCATTGGTCATCACAAAAATCAGGTCGAAAACTTTAAATGTATAAATAAATGTCAGCAGCAGGATACCCATTGCGACAGGTCGCATCAGTGGCAGGGTAATGAACCTGAAACGCTGCCAGCTATTCGCGCCATCAATACTCGCCGCTTCATAAAGCACCTGTGGAATGTTCTGTAACCCCGCCAGCAAGAGCATCATGTTGAAGGGAATGCCCACCCAGGCATTCGCGAGGATTGTGCCCAGGAGTGCGGTATTGGGGTTCAGCAGCCAGTAGGGATTTTGCGGTATCAAGCCGATACTTTCCAGGAAGTAGTTGATAACGCCATAATCACCATCGAAAATCCAGCGAAAGATGTTGCCCACGACCACCGCTGGCAGCAGCCATGCCAGCAACAGCATCGCCCGCATGATTCCGTTGCCGGGAAAGGGGCGATTGAAAAATAACGCTAACGCAAACCCCACCGTAAACTGAATCAGAATAGAGAATTGTGTAAAGGCCAGTGACAGGCCAACCGATTTAACAAAGTCGGGGTCTTGTAGCAGTGTCACATAATTGTCTAAACCGACATATGCCGCATCACTCGTGCGAAACGTCGTTAGCGTGACATTATGCAAACTCATTTGAATATTGAGATAAATGGGATAGGCCATCATGATAACGATGAAAATGAGCATCGGCGCGACAAATAGATAGTTCGCGTTGATACGAACGCGAAAACGGCGCTTGCTGTGGTGTACTGCTGTCGCATTGACCGTTGTATCTACTTGCCTGGTAATCATAGTGCCTCAGTCCCGATGATTGAACGACAAGGGGCAGGCCTCGCCTGCCCCCTGCAAATTGCGATTTACTCTGTTGGAAGCAAGGGCGTGATGACCGCTGCGGCGCGATCCAACGCCTCTTGTACTGTGCTTTGCCCGGTTAGTGCCGCCTGCATCGCATCCTGAAGCGCATTGGACATCTCACCGTAATTCGCCCCATAAGCGCGGGCGCGGGCGA
>CAZTLI010000346.1:0-6104 GCA_964614375.1 uncultured Anaerolineaceae bacterium | reverse complement strand
GAAACAACACTTCCAACACCATCCGTACATTGGCGTTGGTGTTGCTGATGGTCTTAATCGCGGTGCGGGTGGCATTGAGCGCGGTCAGAGCGTGGTCGGCGGTGGTGTCGTATAGGAGCTGCTCCATCTGCGCGCGGCGGTCAATGTTCATCAGGCGAATGGGGCTGTCTTGCGCCAGCAGCAGCACATCGCGCCAATATGTTTGCCACAATTCAAGCAATGTTCGCAGGCCATCTTTATCGTTGCGGGCGTCATTTGATAGGGCATCGGCAATTGAGAAGCGTCCCGCCCGATTGGTGGTGAGGGCATCTGCCAGTAAATTGAGCGCCTGTTCGCGCTGTTCCAATACCGATTCCTCATGCAGCGCCGCCAATGCCCAACCAATACGTCCGCCGCTCAGGCGAGACAGCAGAGTCGCTTTTTCTTCATCCGCGCCTTCTTGTATCAGCGCCGCTTGGACAGCCGCTGTCGCTAGGGGGCGCAGATGGATATTTTGACATCGGCTGATAATCGTCGGCAGGATTTGCTCTGTCGATTCCGCCATGAGGATGAGGACGGCTGTGGGTGGGGCTTCTTCCAGCGTTTTGAGGAGGGCATCTTGCGCGCGAGGCTGCGCCCGGTCAAAGTGGTGGAATATTGCGATTCGGGAGCGCGCTTCATAGGGCTTGAGCGCGACCAGGCGTGTGACGGCTCGAATGGCATCAATCTTGAGTTGCAGCGTCCCGGGGTCATTCTCGGCATAGAGGATGTCGGGATTGTTGCCGCTGAATGTCAATTTGCAGGGTCGGCACTGTCCACACGGACGATGGTCTGCGCTGGTGCAGTTGAGCGCCATCGCAAAGGCATGTGCCAGCGTATTCTTGCCAATATTGGGCGTACCCGTGATGAGATAGGCGTGCCGGATGCGACCATGTGCCATCGCCTTCTGCAAAAATTCGACAGCCCATTCATGCCCGTATACAGGCCAGCGGGGAGGTGCAATTTCAGTCCTCATGCGGTGTATTATACACAGTGGTAGTAAATTGTGTGATGGAGAAATCAGTCAGGCGGAAAACGGGTGATATACAAAACATGGAACAGATTAACTGTTCCGTGTGAGATTCTATATCTTAATAGGGGAATCTGAGGAATGTTTATTGACCGAAAGACTCAATGTTCTGGTTGATTTCCTCAAGTTCTTGCAGGGTATGTGCTTGTTTCCTGAGAAGGCTTTTCATACGATTAGAGAACCCACGTCTTTTATTTTTGTTGCGCGATGGTTCTTTGTGATAAACCCCTGGATTGCTTTCATCTTCACTGAAATTTGCTGTGTGTTGTAGTTCCATCAATGACATGACATAAACCCCTTGGTGATGAGAAAGGCTGCATTGGTATTTTCAAAAATTATCTAGCAAAAACCTAAAATCATCATAAAAATCTCCACGTACATTATACCAGAGATGTGTATCTTGCAAAGTAGAGGTTACTAACCCTAATACCGTTGAATCCTGTCAGAAGTTACGGGTTATCAGTGCTTGCGCGTTGACCGAGAAATGAAGTACATTGTGACTTGCGTTATAATGCCATCGCATTATTAATATGGATGAGTATGAATTTACACATATAGGACTTTACGAGTGCCCCCAAAACGCGATGTTTTTATCAGTTATGCCCGATCTAATGCCATAATGATGCGTTATGTACGGAAAGTGTTGCAAGAGGCTGGATTATCGACCTGGACCGATCACGAAGAAATAGAACCCGGGCACGAGTCGTGGATTAATGCAATAGAAGATGGTATTACCCATTCTTGCTGCGTGGTTGTCATATTGACACCTGCGTCGATTCAATCTAAGTGGGTCAGGCAGGAACGTATCTATGCTGAACAGTTGGGAAAGAAGATTTTCCCCGTACTTGCCGAAGACACCATCATACCCATTGACCTAAACACTTACCAATATACGGATATTCGTGGCGATGATGATGAGACAAAAATCCAACGCCTGATTAAGGCCATAAAATCGCACTGCCAACAACAATCTGTCAAAAAGACAACTCATCGGCGTGTAAAGCGTATTACGCCCGATGTATCACTCCCATCTATTCAGCCTATTGATGCCAAACTGCTGCGAGCGTTGTCGCAAAGTGTCAACGCAGTCTCTGACCTTATTCCCGGCCCTTTATATAGGGCGTGTTTATTTCTTGTCAATGATCCTACCGCTACATTGTATGTTGTGACCGCGAGTGAAGGATTTACCGATGAGGAACTTGGCCTTGAGTTCAAACTTAACCCGCCGCAAGGTATAGTTGGTCTAACATGGACTACGCGGACTAATAGCCTTGCTGACTTATCCAATAAAGATGCGATGTATTTAAAGGATATTCTGCATCTTTCCGAAGAACAAATCGCGATTACTCGCCATGTAAAAGAAATCATCGGCGTTCCTGTCTTTGCCAAACAAAACCCTGACCGCGTAATCGGGGTTCTGATCCTGGATAGTCAAGATGAAGTTTATAATGAGAAAGGTGAGAAGCATTCTGATTACGGTCAAATTCTCGAAGAGCTAGAGGATGTCTCCAAGTATATTGCTGATTTATTACCCGTACCACTTCCCACCACCATTAACTATCGTGATCAACTTCATTTGCAGGCGATTTTACGCATTGCACGGCTTATCCCCCCATTAAATGTGCCTATCCGATCCTATGTATTTCTTGTCAATAACATTAGTGATGAACTGGTTCTAATTGTGGCGTCCTCGAATGCTGATAATGCGGTGCTGAATTTGCGGGTCAAACGAAAGGCAGGTGCGGTTGGGTCTGCGTGGGACAGTGAAATTGCACAGACCACAGATAAAGCCAATCTTGTCGGTTCCACAACCGGTTCGGTTCTTGCGGCCCCCATATACGCACCCGGCACAAGCTGGTCTCCTAGCCGAGTCATTGGCGTCTTGGCGTTAGATAGCGATGTTAATATCAATACATCCGGGCTTGGCAAAGATGAGACAAAGACGGAGATTGAACGTTTGGCTCAATTAATCTCAAAGGTATTGTCACGTAGTGTTAGATAAGCCTATCCCATCGCGTCCAACACGGTTTGAATCTGGCTGAGATGCGCTTCGCCGTGATCGGCATAGGTAATTAGCATATCCTCAATAGTGACTGTGCCCGCTTCGGGGTGGTTGGCGCTGCGCGACCAATCCGTCGCTTTAAGACTTTCAAGAAAAATACACCAGCGTGTATGCAAACCCCGTAAAAGCGTTAGTGACACGTCGATATTGGGCGCAGCGGCGTCGGCGAGTTCTGCCCACACCTCCTGCTGATAGGTCTTCAGCGTGGGATGGTCTTCGGTCACCATGAGCTTGAAGCGAATATAGGAATTCATGTGCGAATCGACCAGATGATGCACATTCTGCGCGATTGTCCACTCGTGCGGGACATAGTGTGTGGTCAATTGTTCATCACTGAGTCCAACGACCAGTTCGGTGAGTTGTTCCGGCAAGATGCGAATTTTCTGAATGAGCGCAGCGCGGTCTGGCATAGCGTAACCCCTTGTTGTCCTGTATAGTCACCTGCAATAGTTTAATCGTATGGTGAACGCGGCTATCTGCCAACAGCCACACCAGACCAGAAAGGGCTGCACATGGGTGCGAAAGAAGACGGCGAGAAGTTTCTTGCGGAAAATGCCAAAAACGACTATATCACTGTGACCGCCAGCGGATTGCAGTATGAGGTTTTGAAAGAAGGCAGGGGCGCGAAGCCCGCTGGCCCGCAATCGACAGTCGAAGTCAATTATCGTGGCACATTCATCGACGGCAAAGAGTTTGATAGCTCGTTCAAACGTGGCGAGACGATTGAATTCAAGTTGAATCAGGTCATCGCTGGCTGGACAGAAGGCGTGCAATTGATGAACATCGGCTCGCGTTATCGGTTTTACATCCCATATCAGTTGGGTTATGGCGAACGCGGCGCAGGCGGCGTCATCCCGCCTTATTCGGCGCTGATTTTTGAAGTGGATTTGATTTCCGTCACAGATTAGCCGCAACCGGGGATGGTCTGTTGTGGCTGTCCCCAATAATCCAATTTCACCCCAGAAACCGCCTTAATATTGCTTTTGACCCCTTGTGGACTATAATAAAGCTGTAGAGGTTATAGGAGTCCACAATGGCTAACCCTCCCTATGATGTTCATGATGCGTTGATGAATGCCGCAGAGCAAATGATACGCCGCAGTCATGCCAGAGGCGTCTATCGCAAGCCAGTCCAATCGGGCACATCTCAGCGAGAAATGGAACAGGCATTCACCGTAGTACGAGATATGCTGGATGCGGGGTATCACCCCTCGATACCGCTTGATAGTCCGCAGACCGGTTATGTATTTATCCAGCTAGAAGGGTATACAGTGGCAGGCGCGCTTTACGGCAGGCTGAAGCCGGGCCAAGATGTCTACATGAGCGCGCGATTGCACCGGATTATAAAAAAAGCGGCTTCGATACCCGGTATCGTCCCACTCTTTTATATTTATCCGAATGGAACGTTCACTATCCGTCTCGGTCACCAGACAGCCTAACGCCCCCAACACACCGTCGGGGGCGGCTCATTTATTGGAACGGTGAATGGATTACACGCCCTGAAGACCGGCTTCATGCGTGTGCATGGCGTGATGCAGCATGGTCTGCATCTGGCTGCGTGCCGAGGGTAAGTCAAATTTTACCCGAAGAGACAGCTCTTGCGTCAAGACATCGAGCAGTTGCGTCTTCATGTCGAGTTCTTTTGGCGTGAGCTTCTTTGTCCATTCATGCCAGCACAGGTCCCGCAAGGCTTGCAGCATTTCGCCCGGTTTACCACTGTTCATCTTATCCCGAATCTCGGCCTGACGTATCCGATAATCCTCAGACAAAATGTGCGGTGTGTTGTGCAAGATGGTCTCGATGGTTTTCAGGTCGATGATGTCGGTACGAATCCCTATATTCTCGACCTGATCGGCTGGAACTAAGACCGTACTCTGGTCATCGACCAATTCAACCGCATAGTACCGCTTTTCGATGCCCCCCATTGTGAGTGTTTGCGTGCCAATGACACGCCCCGCGCCATATCTTGGGTGGACAATGGCTTCACCTTGCTTGAGCATAGACCGTTCCTTTCCTATAAATTGACGAGATGGGCGATAAACGGGCGGCCTCTGTTAATCCGCGTTAGGGGTATCGTCCGGCGTGTCGAGTTCCTGTGTCCATGCGGCGTGTTCATCGGCTGTTACGGCGTCGATACTCAGGGCAACGCGCTGCTTAACGGTATCAATGTCGGTGATCCGGGTGAGTATCGGGTCGCCTTCGCGGAACATATCACGCGGATGCGACATGCCGAGTGTCTGCATATTGTTCACATGCGCTAAGCCTTGAACGCCCTCCGTAATATTGACGAATACCCCGAAGTCAACCACATTGGATACCGTGCCGCGTATCAGATCATTGACGGTGTAGTCATCAGCGAATGTATCCCACGGATTGGGCAGCAGGGCGCTGCGATTGAAGCTGATTCGTTCGCGATCCAGGTCGATGTCATCAACAACCACATCGACTTCTTCGCCAACGGTGAGTATATCCGAGGGATGGTTAATATGATGGCGCGAAATTTTGGAGATATGGAGCAAGCCATCGACACCGCCGATGTCGATAAATGCGCCGAAATCGACCAGATGGACTACCTGGCCTGTGACCACCTGCCCGATTGAGAGTTCGACCATGCGCTTGCGGCGCATATCTGCCATGCCTTCGCGTTCAGAAAGCACCAGCCGGCTGCGAGCGCGGTTGACTTCAATCACTTTGAGTTGGAGCACCTGATCAATCAGGGAATCTTTGGCTTCTCGACTGTTGAGTTGGCGGATGCTGACAATGTGCGAATTAGGGACAAATCCGCGCAAGCGGCCAAATTGCACCAGAATACCGCCTTTGTTTGAGCCGATTACAGGGGACTCGACCACCTCGCCGTTTTCGAGCAGACGCTCGGCGCGCGACCAGTCTTCCAGTTCTAAAGCCCGATTGATAGAGACGATTAAATCGCCATCATAATCGTAGGGTTTGATGACCCATGCTTTGATTTCTTCGCCCGGTTGCAGGCGGTCACGCA
>CAZTLI010000345.1:0-6108 GCA_964614375.1 uncultured Anaerolineaceae bacterium | reverse complement strand
AAGACGACGTATGTCCACTTGATTATACATACGCCGTCTTAGTTTACCGTATGCGCTTAGACCAGACTACTGCCAGTACAGCGCACACTATGAAGGTCATTTAACCCAAGTCCATTCTTAGGGATAGACTTGACTGAAAGATTCGTGTCAGTGCTTTATGGAATTACTGTAAAAGTGCATGAGACACTATAATTCCATGTTCCGGTATAGGTATAAACGCCGGGTTCGAGGTCAACGTCAGCGAGTGTATTCGTTCCCATGCCATCTGACCTGGGGTCTCCATGGCAGAATGACTCATAGCGATAATTATAAGGGCTTGGCCCATTGCCGCTGAATGTGGGAAAACCATATTGACCGATGTTCGCTAAAACTTGCTCACAGGTATGCCATTCTGCGCTGGCATATCCCATCGCCAATGTAATTGTACCGGTTCTCATGGGGCCTGAAGGACAAATTGGGGCCGACAGATAGATCGTACCGCTGCTTGTTCCGGCGGGCACGGGCGGTAAATCCACCACTACCTGGACATCGCCACAATTACCCGTTGTGCCCACCACATCCGAGCGTACCCAGCGTTCATCCTCAAGCTGCCACCAGACGAAATTGTCTGTACCGTCAGCTTGTCCAATTATACGTGCGGTTGTTCCAACTGCTAAAGCCCCTTCACGACCATATACAATTCCCGGCCCTCCTCGCGTGTTGACGACTTCTGAAACGGATACAGTACAAATGTCCAATGCTGCGATGTCTGCTTCACTTAGCGGTGATGCCGCCTCAATCATATCGGGCAGCAATACGACAGGCATGGCTTGAATTGCATCTGTATCGTAAGGCTCAACGTCACCCGGTGGGCCAGATGCGGCGGCACTTTCATCCAATGGAATGCTGACGCTTGCACCTGCCGGGACGGTACGCGACACATCAAAAGCAGCGACCCGTGCCTGACCTTCGAGTACATAGATGGACATTTGATTACCCGCCTCGGCTTGAAAGAAAACAGTTGACCCCATACGAATCTGCACTTCATTGATACTAAATTGGATTTCACCCGCACCCTGTGGCGTTTGAATAAGCAAGCCGCTGCCCGGTGCTTCGACACAGCGAGAATCACCGACACCAGAGCGCAGATAAAAAGCCTGCATCGGGGCGTAGATAGGCGTATCGGGTTCGACAATTTGCAAGTCTGCGGTATCGCCATCAGGTCGCAGTAGTGAAGCGGCGATCCAACCGGAATCATCGGTTTCAGGCAGTGTGACGCGCAACCAATCAGCGGAATCATTGCGTCCGTTAGCGATGAGTGCTGTGCCAGAGGCAATCGCATCGACCACACCGTAGGTTGTGCCCGGTCCACTACGCACGTTGATTGCACCGGATGCCGATACTGTGGCGAGGAGTTCAGGTGGTGCGGGCACGGTCTCGATTTCGACGTCACCGAACAGGACAAACGTGACATTCTGACCGGGCAGTGTATCGGGCAGATTGGCCTGCACCTGCATCATTGCCACACCCCATTCGTTGGCGTCGATGTCCATGCCGCTGAGTTGAATCGCTTCGATGTCAACCAAATTGGCGATGTCGCCCGGTTCTGAAAATGCAATGTTGGTTGACGCATCGCTGAAGGCGGCGGTGACTTGAACATTGCCATAACACACCTGATTGCGACCCGTGCCGCTGCATAAGGTTGTTACGCTGTCGATGGCTGTTTGCACCAGAATCGGGCAGGTGCTGTCATCCTGGGCAACGGTGATGGTCGAAAAGACCACGCCCGTGACCATAATAGAAAGAACAAAAAACCATAACTTACGCATAATTCCCCCGGAGGTAATTTGGAACGGAGTAAAAAACTTCCGCTCCAATTTTAGTGGATTTAATAAGTTATAGCTAAGACGAATAGCACTGTAATATCGTATGAAGTGTCACTCGGTGGGTGGAGAATGTGCCTGACGACCCATCAACGCAGATAGGGAGCGCTGTTCAGTCCCATTTATCAAAGACAGAGTATGGTTGCAGCGAGAACCATACTCCGTCATCTAAATTTGATAAATGAACGCGATTACTGTCGTTCCCGTCACGGTTGATCAGTCGGAGGTGTGTTGCTCTACTCCGATGTGCTGTTATCCGGTGCTTCGGCCTCGATAAATGTCAGGGGAATAGCTGCATCCACGAGCCATACCAGCACAGTCGCATCTTGCGGACGCACAGCGAGCGTGATAAAGCCAGCTTCATTATCTATAGCAACGACCTGCGCCGCTTCGATAATCGCCCGCGTCACCACTTCTGGTCGCTGAAAGTCCGGGTCGTCTGTGGCGTGGATAAAAATCATCGTCGCCCATACGGCTATCCAGTCCCCCTCCTGAAGTGGAGATTCGGGATTTTGAACGCTGTCGCGCGGTATAGCAACCGCGACAAAACCATCTGGAAGAACGACTGTAGGACGGTCGCTAATCGCGACAGCGATTGAGCGATCAGACAGGCTTAATTCGGTTACTGCTGCGGCATCGTGAGCAGGGACTAATACAAAAAGTGTTTCATGCGTTCCAGACACTTCGATAACATGCCCGCTGAAAGATGTTTGTGTCCTGTCGTCATACAGCGTAACAACCATGCCCGCTTGCAGCCTGGTGTCGCTGCTCCAGATTTGCGCTATTGGAATTTCAACTATCGCCCCGCCGTCTCGCGCATTCAAAACATCAGTCGTATTGGTGGCGGTCAACGGTTGATATTGTGCAATGTCCGTTGTTGCGACCGTGTTTTCCAGCGATTCAATATCGCTAACTGCACCGTCAGGCACAAGCTCGGCAGGCCAATAGACGACAGCCAGCCTTTGCGGGGTAATGTACATCCGGGAACGAATGTCGCGCAGCGCGATGACTACAGGCTGTAAATCCGATGGAATATCTGGTGTAGCTTGTGGGACATAGGCCGGTATAGCCGAGTAATTGGTATTGGACTGCATCGTCAGAATCAGGCCGCCGCCCAGCAGCACCACCAGCAGCAGCGCCGCTAACGTAAACGGAATGGCTACCGCCGGACGTGTTTTGACGGATTGTGGTACGGTGGAATTGAGTGTTAAATACCCGTTTGTGGTCACAGATGATGTCCTTTCATCGGTGCTGGTGGCAAATCGGGTTGCCATCAACTGTTCTTCGAGTCGATTCTGGAAACCTGCATCGGCTTGCGGTGCAGCTTCAGCTAATGTATCCAACAGATCGTCACCTGTGGCCTGGCCTTCATGCAGCAGATAGTTGATTTGATTGAGCAGGTTGTCATCACGCTCGGTCATGCCTGGGTATCCTTTTCTGACTGGATGTGATACATCCCGCCTCAAATCATCAATTGCGCGGCATAGGTGGGCTGCTACCGTTCGTGCATCCAATTCCAGGACATCTGCAATCTCTTGATTCCGCAGTCCGGCGAAAAATCTCAACGTAACCACTTCTTGCCGTCGTGGAGACAGACGTGTGACCAGATGACGTATTCGGGCAAACTTCTCGGTCTGTATGATGGCGGAATCGAGCGCGGGTGTGGAATCTGCAAAGACATCGATATCGACGAATGACACAGCAGGGTTTGCACTGGTTTCGCGGTAGAATTGTTTCACCGCATTGTAAGCAATACGAAACAGCCATGCGGTGAAGGCGCCTTCACCGCGATTTTCAAACTTTGGTAGACCCTTGAGCACACTCAGGAAGATGTCTGCCACCACGTCTTCGGCATCTTGTTTTCGCGGGATGCGCCCGCCAACATACCCATAGATGCGTGGAAAATAGTGACGATACAGCGTCCGAAAGGCTTCAGGGTCGTGTTTTGCCCGTTCGACCAGCATCTGCTCCTGCTGCGGATTGAGTCGTGCCTGCAATCTGTACCTCGCTGGTGTGATGCGGCGGTTTCCATACAGTAAAACGGCGTTTTGCTGTCAATACTGCGTTGAATCTGTAAATTGAGGTAATTCTTCTATGTGTTGTGCCATCGCTGTCGTTGTGTCTCGAACAAAATGACCGCTGCCGCCGCTGCTGCATTCAAGGATTCCGTTTCGGCTGCCATCGGAATCCGCACACTATACGTTGCCAATGACCGGGCTGCATGAGTCGCGCCATGTGCTTCACTGCCGATGATGAGCGCCCAATGATCCGTCCAATCGACATCGGTATAAACCAAATCACCATCACCAGCCGCAAGATAGATGGTTTTATCGTTGCACAGTGACGCAATTTCTGCCCAATCCATTTCGATGAAAGGCACACGAAAGTGCGCGCCCATACCAGCACGCAGTGTCTTGGGATTATAGGCATCCACACAATCTGGCGCGAGGATAACGGCCTGTACACCTGCGGCGGCTGCTGTTCGCAGCATCGTGCCCATGTTGCCGGGATCACGAATGGCGTCGAGGATCAAAATACGTTCCAATTGCTCTGGGTACTGCGGCTGTGGCATGGGGAAGACGCCCAGCACACCCTGACCATCTGGCGTCTCGGTGACGTGTTGCAGGACTTTTGGCGTAACGGGAATTAGCGGCAAGTCGTTGGACAGCAAGAATGTGAGGAAATCGGTATCAAGGGTATCCGCATCATAGAAAATGAAATCTGGCTGCTCTCCACTTAAACACGCATCACGTACCAACCGCGTGCCTTCCAGCACGATTTTGCCTTCTTTGCGGCGGGTACGGGCGCGCTGCTGCAAACTGGCGACGAGTTTGACACGCGGATTTTGTATGCTGCTGATTGGTTCCATAGCGACATCCTGGTTGAGAGTGGACGCCGCTATCATAACGGAGGATGGCAAACAGGTTAAGCCGATTTTGCGCCTGCTCTGGTCATAGCGCCGACGACGAGATGATGGAATGGGCGAATGACGTTGAAATATACTGGCCCAGACCACTTGTGATAGTGAACAATCGTGACCACATGAAAGCGCGTGCGGTTGTCATCTATTGGTTCAACGACAATCGCTAACCCGGCAGTCAGATGGTCGTCTTCAATTTCGACAATCCAGTATTGATCTTCCTGCGCGTGGCGCACGGCGAAAGATGACGCATTTTGTCCGGGAGTCATCGGCACGGTTTCAGGCGTGATTTGCGGCGCAGGTGGGATTCCGGCCTGTTGCATGCCTAAGAATCGCACAAATACCTTGCGAACACCATACAAGGCCTTCACCCAGATGGGCCTATAGTTCATAAATCCGGCGATGAACTGCCGGAGTGTCACATCGCTTTCGATTGTCTTCACATCGACATGATTGGCTGTCTGTAAGTGTGATTGCAGGGGTACAATCTGGTCAATATAATGCCGACTGCTGATGGATGTTTGCACAGCGATCTCCTATATATCTGGCGAGAATCCTGCCAGTTGTTCGAGTAATTGGTACATCTGGGTGATCATGTTGCGATTGGGCGGCGGGATGATTTGCTGGCTGCCAACCTTTACGGCATATATCATATAGCCCATCACTCTGGCACGTTCAGCGTCGCCTGTGAGTTCAAAATAGAGTTTTTCAACATACATAATACGTCGTTTATCCACCCGTTCCTGATAGGTGCGAACGAGGGGGTCTTGCAACGCCCACGCCCGGATAGCGACTTCCGGCTCGTTCATCGGTTGCAGGGTCAGCCCGAAAAGACGCCGGATTTTTTCTTGGGGTGTCTGCCCCTGTTCACTATACTCAATGAATTTGGACGTCTGCTCTTCTTCCCAATAATCGAGCAGCGCTGTGACATACCCTTCGCGACTCGTAAAGTGATGGTAGAACGAGCCTTTGGTTTTGTTCAGTCGCTGGCACAGATTATCGACAGTCAAGCCATCGACACCTTGTTTATGCAGCGCGGATAAACCTTCTTCCAGCCACATTTGTTGTGTTGTACGGGCCATATACACGCCTCTTCAATATCATACCATACCGTATGGTATGTTTTCAAGTATTTATGCTGCGGATTTGTGACAGCGTGCCGTTTTGCAGAATTACGGCAAACGAGTATAGTAGCGATAGATGCGCTTATGCAATGAAATAGTATTTATAAGGATAGCCCATGTTTAATCCCCCGCTGACTTTAGGCATTGAAGAAGAATATCAAATTATTGACCCCGAAACCCGTGCGCTGACGTCCTATGTGCA
>CAZTLI010000344.1:0-6116 GCA_964614375.1 uncultured Anaerolineaceae bacterium | reverse complement strand
TGGTCAGTGCCATGCCCTGTGCGCGTGTATTTTCCATAGATGCCAGTCATTCGGCCTATTTTTCGCGCCCGAATGACTTGGCGAATGTGTTGCTGGCTGTCTAAATATGCCAGAGACGGGCGGTGTCGCGCGTCTCTGGCGGTGTGCGGTGGGATAGGGGGCTATGCTGGTTGTTGTTCCTGGGCTTTGTTCTCACACAGGGCTTTCAACGCATCCATATCGGCTTCGAGCGCTTTTTGTGTCGCCCCTTTCATCAGGAAGGCGAGGGGCGTCATCAACCTGGCGGCGAGACTGACGGCTTTAGCAGAAAACACCATATCGACCTGTGTGCCGCCGTCCTTTGCGCTGAAGGTATAGCGCGTGTGATAGTGCGCGCCATGCGAGGCAGCCACCACATCATACGACTTATTGGGCTGGAAGGCGCTGATTTCCATCTCTTCGGTGGCTGCACGTCCGAACATGATGCGCGTTTCACGCCAGCGCGTCCCCACACCCTGTTTGACATCCGACAGGATTTCGACTTTGGTGATGCCGTCGATGCGATCCTGCAAATTGACGCCATCGGAAAATACATCAAATACAATATCGACGGGGGCAGCGATTTGTTTGGATAGCCGGAGTTCCATAATACACCTCTTGCACTAAATCGGTAGATGAATGATAGCAAATTTGTTCCATCATTGCGTGGCTGCCCGAAAATTAGAGGCCTGGTTTGGGCGTTTTGGTGCGGGTCAATCTGAAGATGTAACACATATAAACCTGCTGTAGCCTGTTATGAACACCTGTGACCCGCGCACAAGCACAGGCTACAGGAGCGCACTTTTCCGAAAATCAAGCCGATATGCGGCAGTTGCACTGAATTCGCTCTTGCCAAAACAGAAGGAGAGGGTTTATACTGTAACCGTTCGCGGGCGTAGTTCAGCGGTAGAACGTCTCCTTGCCAAGGAGAAGGTCACGAGTTCGAATCTCGTCGCCCGCTCAAAACAGAAACTCCGGCACCCATGCAACCGGAGTTTTTTATTTCCGGGCGGGGGTCAATTCGCCACGCAGTGCCCGGATGTAACGTTCGGCTGACAGTTCGACCGCGCGTTTGGCATCGGACTGCACGACTTTGCCCCACCACGCACTATACAGACGGTCATAGTTGTAGGGCGCGACGGCATCCACCACCCGCTGTACAGCCCCTGGCGACAGTGGAATGTAATTGGGGAAGCTGTACATGAACGTAACATAGCGTCTATCCGACGCAACGAAGATGGTATCGCCCGTCAGCAGCACCCCGCGCCCGTCCGCACCCGCAGGCCAGTGCAGCGCCTGACTGCCCTCATAGTGCCCACCGCAGCGAATGAGCGTGATGTCGTCGTGCAGCGCTTTCGTCTCGCCATCCCAAAAATGCACCACCGGGTCGGGACGCATCACCCATTGCTTTTCGGCTGTATGGAGATAAATCGGGACACGCCCAAAGGCATGACTCCATTCAATCATGGTCGAATAATAGTGCGGGTGCGAAATGGCTAGCGCCGATAGTCCACCCAGCTTATTGACCGCTTCAACTGCGGCGTCCGTCAACAGCGGCAGACAATCCCACAAAATATTGCCACCTGGCGATTGAATCAGCAGCGCCCGTTGATTGATGGAGAAGGCCGGCGTCGTGCCGATTCCGGTCAGATTGCGTTCTTCGGTGCGGATGTCATTTTGATAGTCAGCGCGCAGGGCGTCGAGCGTCGTCCACTGCTGCCCATCCCAACCGACATACTGGCGCTCATCGTCACAAATCGCGCAGTTGGCGGGTGGTTCGTTCGATTCGGGGTATTGCATCCCACAGGTTAGACACATAAACAGCGGCATGAGGTCGTCTCCTAAAGCTCGTCACACACGAAATAAAGATTGCACCACAGAGACACAGAGAACACGGAGCGTTTAATCTCGTCAAAATAGTGCCAAGTAAAAGCAGTGATGCGTAATGAGTCAAAAGGATTGAGCACGGAGTGAACGTGTGCCATCTTGCCCTGAATGCTTTACGACCTTTGCCTCCTGGCGCCTTTGCGTTGAATCTTTTTTCATCACTTTGGGTGATTGTCTGTCCGGGTTAACTCTGTGGTTCATTATCCCTATTATGCCGGAAAAGGGACGTATGTCGCATCGTCCCAATAGGCACAATCCACAGTGTACGATAGGTCAGTTAGTCGCTAGCGTCGTCATCGGCTAAGGCTTCGCGTTCTTCGGGTGAGAGGCCGCCTTTTGTGCCTTTGCGGATGTCCTGCTGCCAGGGTTTTTTCGCCGCGCCCGTATACCCCATCTCGCGCATACGCTTCGTTTCGAGATTTTCGAGCTGGTCGGCGACTGTGCCATAATCGGCGGGTGGGATTTTGTGGTCTATGCCATCCGCACCGCGATAGACATAACCGACGCCCTCGCACCAATCACAGTCTTCCGCTTCCCCCGTGAAGCCGTCTTCAAACCAGCCATACCCTTCACACGATACACATTGCACGATGTCCATAGACAGCCACACTCACAATCCACGCTTGATAACCGACCGTCATCTTAGCGCATAAACCGTCATCCGCACAGCCAACACCAGCCGCGTTATGATGGGAGTCTGTATTAAACCTGATATTACGCAGCCAGCGAATTCTCATACAATAAAAGTCTATTATGACCTGCCAGAATGAGGGGGAATCATGACGGCACGTTACCCGATACCACAACCACATCCGACCAGTTATGATGCTGACCGTGAACTGGTACATGAGTACGAAGAAGTCATCCGCACCTATGTGCATGATGTGCGCGGGCGGATTATGGGGCTGAAACTGCGCGTGCATGTGCTGGAAAAGCAGGCATCGCCCGACGTTCATGCGATGATAGATGACCTCAAGGCGCAGCTTGCCGACCTGACCGATTTATCCGAACGGCTGCGGGCCTCGATTCCGCCTGTGCATTGATTGCTGACTGCCGCAACCCGGATCGCAAAAGCATGATGCAGAATTGGGGTATACTTTTCACAAATCATCTTTATGAGTGTGAAAGGTTTTAGCGCATGGGTCGTTATGACATCGCCAATCAAATCGCCGCGCTTGACCCGGTGACCGACCACCAGAAAATTGTGTTTCTGGGCGGGGCTTATGAAAATCCCTATATCGTGCAGCGGGCGCTGGAATTTGCCCTGTTTCGGACGTTCGCCGTGCCGAGTATCGCGCGTCTGCTGGATGAAACGGGCGAATTTGAAAAACGCGGGCAAAAACGCTATGACGACACCGGTCTGATTATCGGCGAAATTAGTGAATATGGTTATGACAGCGAACGGGGACGTGCCGCTATCCGCCGTATGAATCAGCAGCACCGCCGTTTCGACATCGCCAATGCCAATTATCTCTATGTGCTATCGACCTTCATCTTCGAGCCGATTCGCTGGGTCGAACGCTTTGGCTGGCGGCCTATCACCGAAAAGGAAAAACAGGCGGCCTTCTATTTCTGGCGTGAAGTCGGCAAACGGATGGCGATAGACGACATCCCCGAAACCTTTGAAGCCTTCGAGCAGTATAATATCGCCTATGAGCGCGACCACTTTAACTATACCGATGCCAACTACCGCGTGGGCGAGGCGACGGTACAGATATTCCTGCACTGGTACGCCGCGCCGCTGCGTCCACTGGTACGGCGGGGGATTTATGCCCTGATGGACGAACCGCTGCGACGGGCGTTTGGCTTCCCCGATGCCAACCCGCTGATTCGGGCGCTGGCTGTGGGCGGACTCAAGCTGCGGGCGAAGATGATGCGTTATCTGCCGCCGCGCCGCACCCCCTATCAATTCACCACCGCCAAAAACCGCACCTATCCCGATGGTTATACAATCGAAAAATTGGGGCCAGAGATTGAGTAGATTTTAGGATTGGGTTGGGAATCAAAAGGACGACCTGCTAGAGATCGTCCCGTATTGTCTATCCCGATGTCACTTATGCGGGGTGCAATTCACCCTGCGCGACGATGGAGAACAGCAGGCCGTCGTCCTCTGTGAGTGCGCGTAGGGACTATTGCGGCATTCATTATCTTACTGGTTGCGTATGGGACACATTTCTGGATTTATTATTTTGAAGGTTTTCAACACTTACCCAGTTTAGAAGAAACATTCGCCCCGTTCATCAGATAATGATTAATCCGCAGGCCAACGCTGCCGGGAAGGGTTGATTACAACGCCAGTTGGATAGGGATGCCGGTGCGGGTGGAAATCAGGTCAATCGCGGCTTTGACCCACTCGGCAATCAGCAGCTTAAACGCCGATTTGCCGTTGCTTCGCAGATTGCTGCCCGTCTGTGCCGAATGCAGCACCGTAATCATCCAGTTCATCGAAGTCAACACTTCAAAAAAGCCGAACTGCTCAATGGGCGCGGCGGTTTGATTTTCATATTCATTTAGCACGGCATTGGCGAAGTCATGCTCACCAATACGGCGCATCATCGTCACCGCCCATGCGAGGTCATAGCGTCCATCGCCGATTTGCCAGTTCCAGTCGATGACCACGCCTTCATCGTCACCTGTCAGCAGCACATTCCAGGGATGAAAGTCGCGATGTGAAATCACCGGGCGCGTACAGGGCACGGTCTTGCGGCGTTCATCCAACCAATCGACAATTGGTTGCAGCACGTCCAGTTTATTCTTTTGGACATTCTGGCGCAGATGCAGCATTTCGCGATTGACCAGCGTCAGCGGACTGGGCACTTTCATACGCGGGACGACGATACGCGGGCGCACTTCCTGCAATTCGACCAGCAAACGGACGAATAAACGGGTCAAACCGGCGCGTTCGTCGCTATCGGCCTTCTGGAACACATCCCACAATGGTTCGCCATCGACATGGGTCATCACCAGAAACGGTTGCCCGATATGATAATCATCAATTTCGACCAGTGTCGGACGTGGCACAGCATAGCCCGCCGCCCGCAGCCTATCCAACCCATGATACTCACGCAGGGCATGGTCTTTGCCGTCAATGTCGGGCGTATAGGTCTTCATGACCAGGCGTTCTTCAATCAGGTCGAATCCTGCGAGATATTGCAGCGTGAAGGCATAGACATTGCTGTTCAATCCCGCCGCGAACTGCGCCACATCTTTAATTTCAACTCTGGCATCCACGCCTTTGGCACGCACAAAATAACTCAACAGTTGGAGTTCATCAAACATCGGGTTCGCTTTCCATTTCTTTCGCCATGCGTGATTGTAGTCCTCCGGCGACTGAATGTGTACGGTGTTTTGGCGATGCGACTTGCGGATTGATGATACACTGGTCATGTTTGCGGTCGTGGAGGCTGTGGAAAGCAAATCAATCTACCCGGACAGTGATGATTATTGACAACTTCCAGAAAGGTGCAGTGAATTGACAACACTCTATCTCATTCGTCACGCAGATTACATTTACGATTTGGTCGATGGACAGTATCCCAAACGCGATCAAGGGCTGTCGCCCGATGGCGTCAATCAAGCAGAACGGTTACGTGACCGGCTGGCACGCACCGGAGAAATCAAACCGGATGTATTCATATGCAGTCCAGAACGTGGCGCGCGGGAAACGGCTGAAATCATTGCACCTGTGTTGGGCCAATCTATTATCTACGATACAGATGTAGAAGAGTGGCGCAGTGAAGACGGCAGCCTGACGCAGGAAGAATTTATGGGCGCGTGGGAACGACTGACCGATGAAGAACGACCCTATCACCGCTGGATTGACGGCTGCGAAACGATGCTCGAATTCTCAGTCCGTGTTCATGGGGCGTTGAATCGCATTCTCAAGGAATATCAAGCTAAGACGATTCTCATCCTATCACATGGGGCATTTATACAGGCATCATTTGCCTATTTCTTTGGCTTTAGCCTCGCCGTGCCCCAGCGCGCCGTGCCCGACATCAAACGAACATCTATCACGCACTGGTTTCGTGGGAGAAACCGATGGATATTGGAACGCGCAAACGATTATCATCACTTGCTCTAATGGACTTTAACGCAGATTGTAATTGTCAACGATTCGATTTCGTCGTAAAATAGAGTTACCGCAAACTTTATTTCTGCGGAGGTACGACGGATGGAAAATCCGCCGGACAAGTAAGCGGGCTGGACAC
>CAZTLI010000343.1:0-6117 GCA_964614375.1 uncultured Anaerolineaceae bacterium | reverse complement strand
CCAACGCCTATGCCGTGTTTGCCAATCAGGGGGTGTATGTGCCTGTGACCTCGATACTGTGCATTGTCGATAGCGATGGCGTCATCGTCTATCAATATGAATCGAGCTGTCCCGAAGGCACGCTGACAGAGCGCACCGTCCGCCGCAGCGCCCTCGGTCAACAGGCGCTCGACCCGCGTGTGGCCTTCATCATCACCGATATACTGTCGGACGAACAAACCCGTTCCGAAGCGATGGGCAGTCGCAGCGCGCTGTATACACAGGGCATCGCGTCGGCGGTCAAGACCGGGACGACCAACGATGTCAAAGACAATTGGACAATCGGTTATACGCGCAATGTCGCTGTGGGTGTGTGGGTCGGCAATAATGACGGCACACCAATGGTCAATTCATCCGGTTTAACCGGCGCAGCGCCCATCTGGAACACGATCATGACGACGATTTACAACAATCCGTCGATGCTGGGGGCGTTCGCGGTCAATGGGCAGCTGCTGTCCGATCAAATTACGCCGCCGCCGGGCTTGTCATTGCGGGTGGTGTGCAATGTGCGTGTGCTGCGCGACCCGGCTACAGGCTGTCCATCGACCTATAACGAATGGTTTTTGGATAGTCCCGCCGCTATCCCCGACGAAACAGGCCAACTCTACTATCCGCCTGCCCAACCGTCACAGTCGCTGCCGGGAAACATCCAGCAGACCGAACCGGGTATCTATCGGGCGCTGGTCTATCGACTTGCGCCAGAAGTCGGCGGGGCGATTCAATTCAATGTGGGCGCGGGTGAACTCGCACCCCCTGCACCGCTGTACTGCCGCGTGCCCGATAGTCTGATTCCACAGGCGACAGGCGCGCAAGTGCAGTTGTTCCTCGCGCCGCCGGTCACGTCGCAGCGGGATGCTGTCGAAGCTGAACGCTATTCGCAATCACAGGGATTGGCTTTCCTGCCAACGATTGACTGCACACAGGAACTGCTGCAACCCCCGATTCAATATGGCCCAGCTGTCGTGACGGCGGTCATCACGTCGCCAGCGCCGGGTCAGTCCATCAGCGGCGCAGTGCCGATAACGGGCACGGTGCAATTTAGTGCCGATCAGGTACAGTTCTATAAATTTGAAGTGCTGGGGGGGCAGTTCAGCGTCTGGACGACCATCAACGAGGTTCACTATAACCCGGTGGTCGATGGACAGTTGGATGTGCTGCCCGCGCTGCCGTCGGGGAGTTATCAACTGCGACTGGTCGTGGTCGATCATAACGGCGGTGTCGTGCAGCAGCCCTATGTCGTGCCCTTCACCGTGCCATAGCTATAACCACCACTGATTCTATCATGTCATGTTGGGGCGATTCCGCGAATCGCCCTTACTATTCGGGCAGTTGCTACACAACCGATAATTTCGGTTACAATGATAGAAAAATAGTGCTTGGGGGCACATCATGGATTGGGAAGGCGTGGGCGTTGTGGTGCATTATTTCGACAAAATCGGCGTCGCCGTGCTCGACTTGCAGAACTCGCTGGAAGTCGGTGAATGGATTGGTTTTGTGGTCAATGGTGAACTGCTGTTTGAGCAAGAAGTCACCTCCATGCAGATTGACCATCAAGACATTGACGTGGCTTATCCCGGCGATAATATCGGCCTGAAAATCGATGCGGCAGTCGATGTCGGGACCGAGGTGTATAAGGCCGTGCAATAAACGTGCTACAATCGGCGGGCATAAGGACGAAATAGACATACAAAAGGACGTTCGATGACTTATGAAATTGATTCTCGCACAGCCTATCTCGCCGAGCAGCTCAACGACCTCAAAGAACAGGGATTATTCAATACCATCCGCACGATTGAAAGCGCGATGGATGGACGCATCCGTGTCGATGGTAAAGATGTGCTGAATTTTTGCGCCAATAATTATCTCGGCCTCGCCAATCACCCCCGGTTGAAAGCCGCCGCCAAAAAAGCCATCGACGACTATGGCATTGGCCCCGGCGCAGTACGCACCATAGCCGGAACGATGAGTCTGCATGACCGGCTCGAAGCGCGTCTGGCACAGTTCAAAGGCGCGGAAGCAGTCGTCACGCTGCAAAGTGGTTTCACCGCCAATCTCGCGACCATTCCGGCGCTGGTTGGAAGTGGTGATGTGATATTCAGCGACCAGCTTAATCACGCCAGCATCATCGACGGCTGCCGCTTGAGTCGGGCGAAGGTCGTCGCTTATGGGCACAACAACCCCGATGATTTACGTCGCAAAATCGCCCAAGAAACCGACTATGAACGCCGCCTCATCATCACCGATGGCGTCTTCAGCATGGATGGCGACATCGCCCCGCTGCCGGATTTGCTGAAAGTGGCGCAGGAACACGACATTATGCTGATGGTCGATGACGCGCATGGCGAAGGTGTGCTCGGCAAAGGCGGACGCGGCATTGTCGATCATTTCGATTTGCACGGGCGAGTAGATGTCGAAGTGGGGACGATGAGCAAGGCCTTTGGCGTCGTCGGCGGCATCGTCGCCGGGAAACAGGTCATCATCGACTGGATTAAACAGCGTGGACGGCCTTTCCTGTTCAGCAGTGCCATGACTGTGCCGGACACCGCCGCCTGCTTAGAAGCTGTCGAACTGCTGGAACAGAGCGATGAACTGGTCACGCGCTTATGGGCGAATGGCGACCTGTTCAAGCGGGAAATGAAGGCGCTGGGCTTTGATGTCGGGCACAGCCAGACGCCGATTGTGCCGGTGATGCTCGGTGACGCCAAACTCGCGCGGGAATTCAGCCGCAAATTGTTCGAGAATGGCGTGTTCGCGATGGCGATTGGCTATCCAACTGTGCCACATGGACTGGCGCGCATCCGGGTGATGAATACCGCCGCCCATTCGCAGGCTGACCTCGAACAGGCGTTGGCAGCCTTTGAGACTGTGGGTAAAGATTTGGGCGTGATTGATTAATGGGAGATATGTTATCACCGGAAATACGTCGGGGAGAGTTTGAGACTCTCCCCTTCAAATTGCAAAATTCTAGCCGTTTTACGCCTTGTGCTGCCGCCGGCGCATTTCGGGCAGGAGCAGCAGTGTAATCAAGCCGTTAAGGACGACGATCACCGTGCTGCCTTCGTGACCCAGGACGCCCAGGGGCAGCGGCAGGTCAATCACGAACGCGCCCAGAATTAACAGCACAATCACGGCGACAGAAAATATGATATTCTGCCAGACGACGCGGCGTGCTTTACGGGTGAGGTCAATCGCGACGGCGATGCGTTCGATTTTGTCGCCCATCAGCACCACATCAGCCGTTTCCATCGCGACATCAGTCCCCGCCGCACCCATCGCGATGCCAATATCGGCATGTGCCAGCGCGGGCGCATCATTCACCCCATCGCCAACCATCATCACCGCGCCATAGTCGTTTTGCAAACGCTGCACGGCAGTCACCTTGTCTTCGGGCATGAGGCTGGCGTATATATGGTCAATCCCCACCTGCGACGCGATGGATTGCGCCACCCGTTCGTTATCGCCTGTGAGCATCGCCACCTGTAGTCCGCGCGCTTTCAAGCCATCAACAACTGTTTTGGCTTCGGGACGCATCGTATCTGCCAGCGCCAGCAGACCCATCCACCCGCAGGCATTGAAGCCAAATTCACAGGTTTCGCAGGCCTCGCGTTTAACACCCGGACGTACCACCCCCATGACCGTCTTGCCTTCGCCTTCCAGACGACGGCTGATGTCAATCACAGCGGGCGGGCATTGACTGTTCAGATTGAGATACTGCATACTGCCCAGCCTGACCGGATGCCCATTGACGACGGCTTCAACCCCTTTACCGGGAACAGCCTCGAAATCCGTCACATCGGGAATATCCAGCCCGCGCGCCTCTGCCGCTTGAACGACGGCCCGCGCCAGTGGATGTTCTGAGCGCGCTTCGACGGCTGCCGCCACGCGCAAGAGTTCGGCCTCCGCCAATTCACAGCACGAAACGACATCTGTCACCTGGGGTTCGCCTTTTGTCAGCGTACCCGTTTTGTCGAAGGCAATGGCTTTAACACCCGCCATTTGCTCGATGTATGCGCCGCCTTTGAACAGCACGCCGTCGCGCGCTGCCGATGCAATCGCCGAAATGAAGGCCGCCGGGACGCTAATCACCAGCGCGCACGGCGAGGCAACGGTCATCAGCACCATCGCGCGATAGAAGTTGGCCTGAAATTCCGCGAGTCCCAATGCGGGCGGGATGACGATGAACAAGGCCACCGAGAGGATGATGAAGGTGGCGTAATACTGCTCAAATTTATTGAGGAAGCGTTCCGTCGGCGCTTTGCTGTCCTGCGCTTCTTCCACCATTTTGATGATGCGCGCGAGGGTGGTATTGCCCGCCGCTTGTGTCGCTTCAATATCGAGGAGACCTTGTTTGTTGAGCGTGCCCGCGAACACTTTATCCCCAACGGCTTTTTCGACAGGCATTGACTCGCCCGTAATCGGCGATTGATCGACGGCGGAACGCCCCGACGACACACGACCATCCACCGGAATCCGTTCGCCGGGTTGAATCAGCACCGTATCACCGACCTGAATGGCATCCAGTTTGACGGTGATAACTTCTCCATCACGGCGCACGCGCGCATCTTCGGGATAGAGCTTGAACAGGCTTTTAATCGCGCTGCGGCTGCGCCCAATCGCGTAATCCTGCAACACATTGCTCAACGAGAACAAAAATAGCAAAATCGCGCCTTCCTGCCACTGACCGACGACCGCCGCGCCCAACGCCGCCAGCACCATCAGCATATCGACATCAAGCTGACGTTCACGCAAGAGGCTGTGCAGCGCCGTTTTCGCGCCGAAGACCCCGCCAGCTACATACGATGTCACATTGAAAATGAGAATCAACCATTCAGGTGCGGTCAGGCGTTCGGCTATCAGACTGCTGATAATCGCCAGCAGGGTAATCACGACCAGACGCGGCTCTAGCCAACGTTGCGTCAACCACTGCTGCCAGTTGGACGACTGCCCCGATTGTTTTTTCTGTTCGATTGTGCCGCTGAAAACCGCCATGTTAAACCTTTCGTGCAATTTGTTTTCACAGCGTTGTTGTTTCTATTTTAACTCAGGTTAATTCTTTTTGCTACCATGATTTTTATCATGTCATCCGCATGATTAAACTCGCGCTTAGGTGGTGTGCTACACGAACAAATAGATGCATCATCGCACCTAACTGTTTAATAGGAAATCGTGCGCTTCGTGTGTGCGGAATGTGTGGGTGAAAAACCAGAAGAGGCGTGCGCTACCCTATCTATCATACTTGAATTCACCCCTTTTCAGAAGCTGACATAACTCACTAAATCTTACGCGGCGCAGCAGGTTATCCCTCGTCAGGCAGGGCGAATGGGTTTACAATCGGAGCTATGCCAACACCTTTTTCCCACCTTGTTGTGGCACAGCGTCTGCTGATAGACGCGCAAGTGCCTGAAGCCATGCGCGACCTGCTGCACACCCAACGCAGCGCTTTTTTGTTAGGCAATGTGGCGGCGGACGCGCGCGTAGATGCCGGGATGGGGCGTGAAGTCACGCATTTTCACACCTACAGCGAACCCATTCGCAATCACCTGTGGCGGCTCATGCTGGTGCAGCATCCCTCGCTGGAAAGCGCCCACAATCCCGCACATCTGGCCTTTATCGCGGGGTATGTCGCGCATTTGTCGATGGACGAAACGTGGACATTAAATCTGGTGCGTCCCCATGTCATGGACGGCGCATGGAATGGCGCAGGATTTTATGAGCGATTTCTAGCGCTGCATCTCATCCTCACCTACATGGATGAGCGCGACCTGCCGAGGATTGAAGATTGGCAGGCCGATTGCCTGCCATTGGCCCAACCGGACTGCTGGCTGCCCTTCTTGCCGGATCATGTGCTTCGCGATTGGCGCGACTTCATCAGTGTGCAGATCGCGCCCGGCGGAGAGAGTAAAACGCTAGACATTTTCGGCAGTCGGATTGGACTCTCACCCGATGAATTTCGCGGCATCCTCGATTCACCCGAAAAGATGCACACCAGCTTGTGGCAGTATCTACCGCCGGACAGGTTGGCAGCGGTTGAACCCCTGTTGTATGCCAGTGCCCGCCAGCAGATGATGGACTTTCTAA
>CAZTLI010000342.1:0-6118 GCA_964614375.1 uncultured Anaerolineaceae bacterium | reverse complement strand
GTGTCGTTTATTGTGTTCTATGCGCTGATATTTGGACTAATTGCCAGTCGCTTGACCGGTATATGGGTGCTGTTGACCTTATTGGCCGTGCCGCGCTTGATAACAGTCTGGCAGGTCTATACCTTGCCGAAACCCGCGCAACCACCCGAAGGATGGACAGTCTGGCCCCTGTGGTATGTGGGCTGGGCGATGTACTTCAACCGTCGCGCTGGGGAATTATTCGTGCTGGGGCTGATCTTGAATCTCATTATCCCCATCCCGCCTGGGTAATTAATCCAACCGCTGTCTCAAATCCAGCACAGGCAAGGGGTCTAAAAGCCCTGTCGGTATGTGGCAGCGCGCAGGATATTCACCTGTTCTGAAAAATTGAACACGGACAACAATTATGCCCTCATCCACCATTCTTATTACAGGCGCATCAACCGGTATTGGGGAAGCCTGCGCGCGCTACCTCGCCGAACGCGGTCATCAGGTTTTTGCGGGTGTGCGTAAACAGGCGGATGCTGAACGCCTTCAAGTCAACATCCCCACTAATCTCACGCCGGTGTTCATTGACGTGACCGATACGGAGACAATCGCCCGTGCGGTAGAAATCGTCACAGAGGCAGTCGGCGATGGGGGTCTGAATGCGCTTGTGAACAATGCCGGGATTGCGGTGACTGCGCCTCTGGAATTTGTGCCTTTAGCCGATGTCGAACGCCAGCTTGCCATCAACGTCACAGGGCAAATCGCGGTTACACAGGCATTTTTACCGCTGATACGCACGGCACGGGGTCGGATCATCAATATGGGGTCGATTGGCGGACGGAGCGCGCTGCCCTTTGTTGGCGCATACAACGCCTCAAAATTCGCGCTGGAGGCTATCACCGATACACTGCGTCTCGAACTGCGCCCCTGGGGTATTGCGGTCATCATCATCGAACCGGGCACCATCGCCACGCCGATCTGGGACAAAGGTGTTTCCGAAGTTGATGATGTGACGGCACAATTTCCACAACACGCGCAAGACCTGTATGGCGCTGCGATGAGACGAATGCGACGGATGTTTGAAGGCGCAGGCCGCAGAGGAATTCCGCCAGAACAGGTCGCCGCAGCGGTTGACCATGCCATACGTGCCACACGCCCTAAAAATCGCTATGTCGTCGGCAGCGATGCCCGGCAGCGGGTGTGGCTAGAACGTCTGCCCGATCGTCTGCGTGACTGGCTCATCGCCCGAACCTTTAAACTAGACGGTTGAGTCTTCGTCTATAATGACAAATGCGGTCGGTGTATAATCTATCATTTAACGCATTAATGACACTGTGTAGAAATGGGTGTATCAATGAAACAAGCACTTCTTGATCGACTTCACAATCACGAAGCCGTGGTCGGCATCGTTGGACTGGGTTATGTTGGTTTGCCACTGGCAGTCGCATTCGCCGAGTCGGGATTTCATGTCATTGGCCTTGATGTCAGCGCCGAAAAAGTCAACAGCCTCAATCGGGGCGAAAGTTATGTCAGTGATATAGCATCGGAGCGGCTGCAACCTCTCGTCAAGCAAGGCAAATTCAAAGCCACAACCGCCTATGCGGATATCGCGGTCGTCGATACCATCAGCATCTGTGTGCCGACGCCGCTCAACAAGACCAAAGACCCCGATATGTCGTATATCATTCAGGCTATTGAATCCATCGCCGCCATCCGGCACGAGGGGATGCTGATTGTGCTGGAAAGCACGACCTATCCCGGCACCACCAATGAAATTATCTTGCCACGCCTGACCGAAGACAACGGCTATACAGCCGGCGAAAATATCTTCATCGCCTTCTCGCCCGAACGGATTGATCCCGGCAACAAACGCTTCACAGTCGAAAACACGCCCAAAGTCGTTGGCGGTGTGACACCCGCCTGTACCGAAGTCGCGGTGGCGTTGTATTCCAAAGCCATTGAAACAGTCATACCGGTATCGTCACCCACGACCGCCGAGATGGTCAAACTGCTGGAAAACACATTCCGCGCGGTCAATATCGGTCTGGTCAACGAAATGGCCTTGATGTCCGACAAGCTCAACATTGATGTGCATGAGGTCATCAAAGCCGCCGCCACCAAGCCCTTTGGATTTATGCCGTTCTTTCCGGGGCCGGGATTGGGCGGTCATTGTATTCCCGTAGACCCGCACTATCTAAGCTGGAAATTAAAAACGCTGAACTATACCGCACGCTTCATCGAACTGGCGAGTGAAATCAATACATCAATGCCGCTGTATGTGGTCGAGAAAATCACGAACGCGCTTAATGATGACAGCAAATCGGTTCGGGGTTCGCGCATTGTCGTCCTCGGCGTGGCCTATAAAGAGAATATCGACGACGTGCGCGAAAGTCCTGCGCTGGACATCATCGGCCTGCTGCGGCAAAAGGGCGGCGATGTGGTGTATAGCGACCCCTATGTACCGTGCGTCCGCATGGAAGATGATGAATTGCTTTACCACACCCCCTACAGCGACGCCCTCATCGACACTGCCGATTGTGTCGTCATCGTCACCGCGCACAGCACTTATGACTGGAAACACGTCTTGAGCCACGCGCGATTAGTGGTTGATACGCGCCACGCCACGCCCATGAACACCAACGGCACAGCCCGCGTCGTGCTGCTGTAGGCGGCTTGTTTGCGATACAGGAAGTCGTTATACTGATGGCAATCCGACTACTCTATACACAGGACATTTGCGGACGATGACAGTAGAACTACCATTCCACCTGAAAACGCTTGAACCCTTGCCCGGTGCGCTCGACATCATCCGTCATCTGGGAGAGTTGGAAGAGGCTGTCGCCTCTGCCGATGAACTCTGTGCCGCGCTTGACCTGAGTGACCGCGCCTTCAGCAAAGCTATCCGCCGTCTGGTGACGAAGGGTTATGCCCAGATGGACGGCAATCAGATGTATCGGTTATCTGAACAGGGGCAAGATGCAGCCGATGAATTGGCGGAATATGACGAGAATGCACCGGAAGATTCGGGAGATGGCGATAAGTATATTACCCGTCGTCTCATCGTCGCTGTACCGCGTGTGGCCGTCGCCAATCAACCCAACACGGTGTATGTCGGCTTCAATGAATCCGATGATGACCGCACGTTGGCCGAACCTGCGAGCATGGTGCTGCGCTTGAGTGCCATCCATGGCGCTGTTGAAGGTGACGAAATGTTCGACTTGACAGATGACGTAGCCTACCAGACCTTCACAGTCACGCCGGAAGCCTTTAACAAAGTGCGTGTGCGTGTGGAAGTCTACCAAATCAATCCGTATGATGAAGGCATTGAGGACTGCGGCGGCTTATATGTCGATGTTGAGGTGGCGAACGGCGCGTCCGATGGTTATATCGCCTATGGGACAGATGTCGTCATCCTGCCCACCGATTAAGACCGAACCATGTCGCAATCACAGACACCCGCCGAGTCGCGGGTGTTTTTTTTAGCCCTAATTGGACAACCGGCTGCATGTCTGGCATATTCGCATTCGCCTGAACGGGTTATGATGGATAGGATGCGTAAACCACAGGGTTAGTGACTATGACATGGCTGACAAATACACGCATATTTGAAAAATTCTGGGCGATAGCTGGCGGCGTCAGCATTCAGGTGAAGGTGCTGGGCATCGTTCTGGGTGTGATTGTCGTGCTCGGCGTGTTCGTCACCTTGCAATTACGGCAGGTGCTCTTCGCCACATTGCAGACCGAGCTAATTGAACAGGGCAATATGCTCAACAGCCACACGGCTGAACTCGTGCGTGCGCTGCTCGCCACAAACGATATTGACGCTGTGAACACCCTGATTGTCGAACGCCGTGACCATTATTCCAGCGACACCCACAACACCGTTGTGGAGTATATCATTGTCGTAGACGCCCAGGGCGAGATTGTTACCCAAACCACAACTTCCACCCTGCCACCGGAAATCATCACCGATAACGACAGCCTGCCCACAGCGCGCAGCACCCTGCGCCACTTCACGACAAATACTCTGTCCATCATTGAATTCAGCGATCCCCTAACCGATGGACTGGGCACTGTCCGTATGGGACTGTCCGAAAGCGGCATCTGGAACACTGTGAACGGGGTCTCTAATCGCATTTTCGCTGTGACGCTGGTGATGATTGCCGTCGGCTTTGCGGCGGCGATATTTTTGACATGGATACTCACCAGACCGATTTTGAGTTTGGTAGCCGCTGCTCATGCTGTCGAACGCGGTGACTATACACAGCAAGTCCCGCGCTGGGCCAATGACGAAATTGGCATCCTGTCAGACGCCTTTAACAGCATGACACGGGCGCTGGCACAGGCGGATAAAGAACGGGCCGAACGCGAAAACCTCCGCACCCAATATATCAACCGCGTCATCGTCGCACAGGAAAGTGAACGCAAACGAATCGCCCGCGAACTCCATGACAGCACGAGTCAATCCCTGACATCCATGCTGATCGGATTACGCAATCTCGAACAGACGGGCAGCATTGAAGATGCCCATACCCATATTGGCGACTTACGCAAAATCGTCAATCAGACCCTGGATGAAGTCCACGCCCTCGCGTGGCAGCTGCGCCCGAGTGTGCTTGATGATTTAGGATTAATCGCCGCACTCGAACGCTATATCGTCGATACGCAACAACGTCATAATATCCAGATTGAATTTGTGGCTTTCGGTTTAACAGACCGGCTGCCAATGGAAACGGAAACCAGTGTATACCGTATTGTGCAAGAGGGCCTGACCAATGTCGCCCGTCATAGTCAGGCGCAAATCGCCAGCGTATTGGTCGAACAACGGCAGCAAGTGATGCTAATCATCATTGAAGACGACGGGGTCGGTTTCGATACCGATCAATTGCAATTCAGCAAAAAGAGTCTTGGCCTACAGGGTATCCGGGAACGGGCGGGACTATTCGACGGCAAATTGACCATCGAATCACAACCGGACAAAGGCACGACTCTCTATATCGAAATTCCATTGGATGAAACAACGGAACGAACACCTTCGTTAGGGGATACATCATGACAGAACCCACCCGTATTCTGGTCGCCGACGATCACGCCATTTTACGGTCTGGCTTGCGCCTGTTGATTGAAAATGAACCCGGCTTGAAAGTCGTGGGCGAAGCGGCGGATGGCGAAGAAGTCCTCTCGAAAGCGGTTGACCTGCAACCCGATCTGATTCTGCTGGACATCAACATGCCCGGACTGGATGGTTTGAGCGCCTTGCCCCACCTTAAAGCGAGCTTGCCAGATACCCGTATCCTGATCCTGACGATGCACGATGATGTGCGTTATTTGCAGCAGGCGCTGGAATATGGCGCGAGTGGTTATGTCTTGAAAAAGGTCGTGGATAACGAACTCTTGATGGCGATTCAGGCCGTCGTTCGGGGCGAGATCTATGTCCATTCAGCGATGACGGGTAAATTGCTGCAAGTCGTCAACAATAGCAGCCCCTCACAAGAGCAAATCAATCCCTGGCAAGAATTGTCCGAGCGCGAATATGATGTCTTGCGAATGGTCGCGTTAGGACATACCAACGGCGAAATTGCCGGTGAACTCTTTTTGAGTGTTAAGACAGTCGAAACCTATCGCGCACGCGGGATGGAAAAGCTCGATATTCAGACGCGGGCACAGCTTGTAAAGTCCGCATTGCAACACGGTATCCTCGAATAACCGCTTTCTTCTTAGCCATCTCCTGATGTAGGGGAAACCCCCACAGCGGGCAAATTTTTTGCGGGTTTTGCCTGCTACACCGCATTTTCATAACGCGATACGATGGAACTATCAACATCAAACAGTCCTTAAGGGAGATAACACCATGCAAAAGCTGCTCAATCGCGGTAAAACACGCAAAATCGAAGAACCCGATTTCATCAAGACCCTCTTCAACGACGTGCGTTTCTCAGTCCTGTGGCTGGTCGTCCGCGTCTGGCTCGGCTGGCAGTGGGTCGAGGCCGGTTTGCACAAAATTGAAGACCCGGCATGGGTCGATGGCGGTACGGCACTCCAAGGATACTGGACACGCGCCGTCGCCATTCCCGAAACAGGCCGTCCCGCGATTACCTTCGACTGGTATCGCAGCTTCCTTCAGGGTCTGCTGGATGCCGAAGCCTACACC
>CAZTLI010000341.1:0-6126 GCA_964614375.1 uncultured Anaerolineaceae bacterium | reverse complement strand
ATACCAGCAGCGGTACAGCAATGAAGATGGATGAGTATGTCCCTGTTATCAATCCCACGAAGAAGATGGCGATAAACTGCTTAATCGTCTCGCCACCGAACAACAAAATCGCAACCATGATGAAAAAGGCATTCAACTGAGTCGCCAATGACCGATGAATCGTCTCCCAAATACTGCGATTGACAATCGTTTCATACGGTTCGCCAAGGCGGCGGGGGATATTTTCGCGGATACGGTCAAACAGGACAATTGAGTCCTGTACGGAAAAGCCCACAACGGTCAAGACCGCAGTCAAAAACAGCGCATCCACTTCCCATCCCAGAAGCAACCCCGCCAGCGACATCACACCCATCACGACCAGGATATCGTGAATCATCGCCGCAATCGCGCAAACACCATAACGGAAGGCATTTGGCACTTGCCGAAACGCAATCACAATGAAGCCCGTAACAACGACCGTCGCCACAATCACCGCAAAAATCGCCGCGCGCGTCACCTCTTGCCCCACCGTTGCGGATACCTGATCATTACGGAAACTGTCCCGGTCAAGTGGCGCGAGTTCTTCCAATCCCGCTATGACTTGCTGTGTCACATCGGCATCAAGGAATGCGCCGCGCACCGACCAGCGATAATCATCCGGGTCGCCAAGATGTTGAATGACGACATTTTCATCGCCGACTGACGTAAACACCTCACGAATATTGGCCTCTGTCGCGCCGTCCTCAGTAAATTGCAGTTCGTAGATGCTGCCGCCTACAAAATCAATACTCAAACGAAAAGGACTGCCGGTGTTCAGGGTCGAATAAATCATGATCAAGATACCGGGCACAATCACCAGCGATGACAACAGGAAGAACCAGCGACGTTTTTCTACAAGATTAAACATGATTGGTATGTCCTTTCGTTAAACGCCCAACAGCCAGCGACGCTGCACCAAAGACTGGCGCAAAATCATCACCAGAATATATAGGAATGTGCGTGTCACAATAACCGCAGTGAAGAGGTTCAGGATGAGGCCAATCGCCAACGTCACCGCAAATCCACTCACGATGCTCGCACCCGGTGTTTGACCGAAAAAGAACAAAATGCCACAAATGATGATGGTCGAAAAATTCGAGTCACGGATGGATGTCCAGGCGCGGTCAAAACCCGAGACGAGGGCACTATCCAGTGGAGTGCCATTGCGAAGTTCTTCTTTAATGCGCTCGAAAATTAGAATATTGCCGTCCACTGCCGTACCAATGGATATGAGGAAACCCGTGATAGCAGGCAATGTCAGTGTAACCGGCAGGAGTTTGAATACCCCGAGATTCAGGATGATGAAAATGACGAGCGCAAAATCTGCGGCAACGCCGGGCACACGATAATAGACCAGCATGAATGTCAGGACGACGATTACACCAATCACCCCCGCACGCACACTCAGATTGACCGACTCTTGCCCCAGCGTCGCGCCCACTTCCTCCGCACTTACCACCGCTAATGGAATCGGCAGCGCCCCCGACCGCAGTTGCAAGGCCAGTGTACGCACCTCACCTTCGACACGCTGTTGGGCCGCGAACTCGGTCTCGCCCGCCTGGGGTGTGTCTGAAAATGTGATAATGCCGCCCGTATCTAAACGGGAGTTAATCACCGGTGCGGATAATACTTCGCCGTCTAAAACAATCGCCATCGGCTGACCAACCCGTGCTGCGGTATATGTGCCAAACGTCTCCACATACTCCGGCGCGATACTGAACGAAATATGCCAGCGTGGAATGCCTGAATTATCGGTAGGCCCATACTGCGCGACAGCAGCCTGCAAACCCGCGCCCGTCATCACCGTTTCAAATGGCTGTCCGGTAGCAGGATTAACAAACGTGGGTTCGTTTTCCAGTTCATCAGCATCAGCGCTAGAATTATCAATACACGTCCCATTAGGAGTGCTGGCAACAGCGCCTGCGGTCAACTCATCCACATCCAACCCTGACACGGTTTGCAACTCCAACTGACCCGTTGTGAGAATGTCGCAGTTGTGCCATTGCTGCCCATTTAAACCAGCAAAATCCACAAATTCTAGTAACGCCGTTTGTTGAATCGTGCTCAGGGCTTGTTCGCGGTCTGTTTCGCCGGGTAGTTCGACCAGAATCCGGCTCTGTCCCTGAATCTGGATCGTGGGTTCGGTTAGACCCAACGCATTGACACGCCGTGCCACATTATTGGCGGTTTCGCGTATATCATCGATGGTAAACGCATCGGGTGGTAACTCGGCTTCCAGCAGCACGCGCAAGCCGCCAACCAAATCCAGCCCTAAACTATAGTCTGCTGGCGGGAATACGTTCGGCGTCCCGTCGGCATTTTCTCCAAGTTGCAACTGTGGCGCGCCGGGAAGTGCTACCCAGACCGCAAACGCAGTCAGCAAAATTACAAAGATGAACCAGCGAACATGGCTGTTCATAAAATCCTTCCTAACATGAACACAGGGCGTTTTGGCCCGGTGCGATAGCGATATTATGCGTGTTCGGTTTCTGGTTGGCCCAGCGCCTGCCGCGCATTTTCGGCAATCACGTCCGGGTCATAGGGTTGAATCATCGCCGCCATAATCATTCGCACAACCACCCCCTCAGCAATCTCAACATGGGCAATCCCCATCTGCGCCTCGATACGCACGACCCGACCAATGACTCCCCCATAGGTAATGACTTCATCCCCTTCAGACAACCCACTGACATAACGTTGGCGCTTCTGAAAACTGCGCTGCTTCGGAAAGAGCACCATCGCCCAGTATGCGCCCATACCTAGCAAGAGTATTACCCCTACCGCAATGAATTCTGTCATGAATAACCCTCAAACCTGAATACGAAACTCAGGGATTATAGCGCCGCTTACAGGGGGAATCCACCCGCTATAAACAAATGCGCTGACGAGACGATACATCGTGGTTCAACGACGTTCTGCCGAGTTCACTACCGACCATCTGGCGGTTTCGGCTGCACGTAATCCCACCGATCTCCCGGATGTTGCTTGACCAGCGGCGGGATTGCTCCTAAAATAGCGACGCAGCACCACCCAGGAAGATTGCACGTTCCGTCAATAAACGGACAGGATATATAGAATGCCAAAACACACTCGACTTCTCATAATTGGTTTGACACTATTCATCAGTCTGGCAATTTCTATCAGTGGTGTCAGTGCAGGTGATGTAATTTTGAGCAACAACAGTGGCAGCGGGACTGCCATCTGGAACATCGAAGGCGAACCATCGCTGGTCATGAATGGTTTCGACTTAACTCCACTCGCATTGCCGCTGCCTCTGGCTTTGGACGCCGTGTCGATTGATATCGAGACACCTGTACCCGGCGCAGCGGTTGAGGTGGTCGTTTTTCAAGACGGCAATGGTGGCTCTCCAATTGATGCGACACTTGTGGGTCGTACTACGGTTAACATCAACAGTGCAGGTGTTTTTAGAGCGACGTTTGATACGCCGTTAGTCATTAGCCAACCTGTTGTATGGGTCGGTTTTTATATGCCTGTCGGTTTCCAATTTCGGAGCGACACATCGGGCACGTCCGTCCTGACATGGTGGGCCTGGTCACCCGGCAGTGGCTTTGACCCCGGCAGTCTGGGCACTGCGGGCGTGCTTGGCCCCGCAGATGGCACAGCCCCGGTCAATATCAATATGAATGGCGTCGCGCGGATTACCGCCGAACTCATCAGCAGCAACGCCAATGCCCAACAACCCGGCAGCACAATCCCCATTGGCGTGCAACTGGTTGGGGATGCCGCAACGGATATGTCCCCACTCGTAAATTATGAATACTGCGGCCCGGTTTTTTATGACAGGGAAGATATTTTTGTCTCCAGCGGGGATGAATTTGACCTCTACTGTCGTGCCGATGTTAATGTCGCGACCAATCCAACAACGATTTTCCCCAATGGTGACTTTGAGAGACATGGATTCCTGTATGATATTTCGGCCTTTGGGAATTATCGTTTCGATCAAGGCGATACAGAACGCCTTCGTGTGGCTGTCACACATTGTATCCGCCCCCGCGCGGAAGACCTCGAACAGGCTGTTATTGGCGTGGCGTATGGTTCACCGCGTTCGTGGCACATTTTGCCGACGGTTCGCTTTGGAGAATTGGTGTGTGCCGAAATCACCCATATCGGCAATCTGTCCTACTTTGTGCCGCGTGTACGCACCGAACCGGGCAATCTTAATCTGGTTTTCGGATCATTACCTATCATTGACCCGCATCCATTGCAGTGCAACCGCCCATCACGGGTGACAGTGACAGTCACCAATAATGGCCCGCAACCCACCAGCCAGGTCGGACGCATTGCAGTCTTCGATCATGTGTTGAACAGTGATGTTCCGGTGCAAGAGGTCGGCACAACCTATTTCCCACCCTTGCAAGCAGGGCAATCCTATACGACATCTGTCGAAGTCAACGTATCGGATTATTCAAATCAGGGTCATCAGCTCGAAATTCGGTTGGATGTAGACAATGCCATCGCCGAACTCAATGAATCGGACAATACGTTTACGTCGGATTATGTATTGCAACTCACGTCAGACTGCCCACTCGACCCGGCGAATCTCAATATCACATTTTTGGGCTTCCCGGTGATTCCAGCGCGTTTCCAGTGCAATGTCGCGGCGCAGGTCATCGTGCCGATAGTGAATCCCAGCCGCTTCGCGACTCCTGCCAGCAATCGGGTTCTGATTGAAGATTTACGGGTCGCAGATGGCACAGTGACGAGTAGTGCTGAATTCACCTTCCCGATCATGCCAGCCAATTCGTCCTATGTAGGCAGGGTGACCATGATTGTCAGCACCTATTTCAACGAACAGCACCAGATTCGCATCACCATTGACCCGGATGACGTGATGATTGAATCCAACGAAAATGACAATGTGTTCTATGGCGGCGTCTATACACTGCCGCCGTGCTAGAAGCCAGACTCCGCAGCGAGGATTGACCAGTTATGCGTGTCGAAACCAATAAGCGGCTTATAAAACGCAAAACCACCACCGCCAATTATCTGTTCTTCATCACATTTGGCATACTGGTGGTGGGCTTTTTCGGCACAAATTATCTGCTGTCATCGGCACAGACGAATAACATCATTGCCGTCCTCGCTGCACCTGTTTTACTCGTCCTCAGCCTGAGCCTGACATTTTTTTCTATTCGCATGACCAATACCTGGACCCTTAAACCACGTCCAGAAGAGGCCTTAGCGGACGGACTTAAGGGATTAAGCAACAAGAGCGTACTGTATCACTATCATCATAGTCCCGCGCAGCATGTGCTGATATGTCCTCAGGGGGTATTCGCTATCACAACACGATGGCAAGGCGGGCGGCACAGCGTCACTGGCACAGAAGCAGGCGATGTCTGGCGGACTCAACGGAATTTCATCGGTCAATTGCTCAGTCTGTTTCGATTGGACGGTCTGGGCAATCCATCGAAAGATGCCGAAAAAGCAGCCGCACACGCACAGAAACTCTTTATGAACAATACAACCGAAGCTGATGTGGATGTGCAGCCAATAATCGTGTTTATCAACCCCAAAGCCATACTCGAACTCAATGACCCGCATATCCCCGTCGTCTACGCGGATAGCAAATCGACCCCCAATCTCACATCGTATCTTCGCAATCTCAATCGCGGGAAAGATGACAAAGGGGGCAAAAAGTCCAGCACTGCCGACTTCCCCTTGTCTGACGCGCAGATCGACGCATTCGAGACCGCGACCCTCAAGCCCCAATGAGTCGTCGGAACACCCTCTATTTTGTCGTCTTTTTGACACTGGTTGGGTTTGCCCTGCGTCTGCATCACCTTGGTGACGTACCCTTTCGTGGCGATGAGGCGTTCACGGTTCAAAATTGGGTACAGCTGCCCCTGAGCGATACCCTCCAATATGTCGCTACTATCGACCCACATCCGCCGCTGGCGTATGCGTTATTTCATGGTTGGGGATTGATCGCAGGGGTTAACGAATTCACCATGCGCCTGTTACCCGCCCTGGTGAACATATTGGGCATCCCGGCACTCTACGCGCTCGGACACCGACTGGGTGGGCGCCAATTGGGATTAATCGCTGCCCTAATCTGGACATTTCATCCTTTGCAGGTCTGGCACG
>CAZTLI010000340.1:0-6136 GCA_964614375.1 uncultured Anaerolineaceae bacterium | reverse complement strand
ACAGCAATCCGAAGTTTGAAAATGGCATTCGCACGCTGCGGGCGACCTTCACACTCGAAGGACAGGTGTTACAGGTGGGCTGGTCGTTCAATGACGCCGAACGCCAATATACGGAATTGACACTGCCTGTCAACACGATAATCGACATCCCGCTGTGCAGTTTTCGGGGGCGCTCTACAGTGGCGCTGGCAGACCACGGTGATGCGCCTATCGCCCTGTTTTCGCCCTTATTTGAACAGTTTCAACTATTTCCCGGTGTTGTTGCTACCGGGCACTCTCCAGCAGAAGCGGTTACTGAAGAGGAAATTGCCATTGGCGGTCAAACCTATCAAACGCGCCGTTATCGCTATCCTGACCGGGCGCTGACCTATTGGATAGATGACCGTGACGTTATGGTCAAGCGCGTGAGCAGCTATAAACAGCAGGAATTTGTGACATTATTGACCAATTACGCACATAAACCACGATGATAAACCGAATTTACCAATTTTTAGGCCCTGCCCGTTCCCGCTTGCTGATCGCGCTTCTTGGCAGCACGGGCCTTGCGAGCTTGATGCTGAATGCAGTGATAGAAGGCAACGATTGGGTGCCTGTTGTGCAATCGCTGCTGGTGCTGACGTTTGTGATTGGTGCAGCAATCATCATCGGCGGGCGTTTGCCACGTCAGGCACGGATGCGCTGGTTGGCGATTCTCGCGCCTGCCTTTGGCGTAATTTTACTTGGCATCTTGTTTTTTCCAGATGCACTCCCCTTGATTTTTGGCGCGGCAGTGGGGTGGATTATCGCGGGTATATTCGTCTTTCGCAATCGCGTGCCACAGGAATATCAGCGCGCGATAAAGGCGCTGCGGAACAATGATTATGCCGAAGCGGTGAAAATCATGGATGGTCTCATAAAGGGCGAACCCGATACCCTGCATCACTACGAATTTCGCGCGCGGCTGCTGCGGTTGTGGGATAAATTAGGTCGCGCACGTCGCGATTATGAAACAATGTTGACATTGCAGCCCGATTCGGCTGTGGCCTATAGCGGGCTGGCGGAATTGGCGTTGCAAGGGGGGGATTATGCAGCCGCCCGGGACGCTGGCCTGCGTGCCTATGAATTGTCGCCCGATGATTGGGTGGCGGCCTACAATCTGGGCATGATTGAAGACCGGATGGGGCGGTCTGAAGATGTGATTCATCATCTTAATGATGCACTCAAGCACAAAATAAAAGATACCCGACATCGCCTGTTGATTCACCTGTATCTTGCGCGTGCCTATATGCGACTTGGGCAGCAAGAGGCTGCTGTCGGACAACTCGAATGGATGAAAAAGGTACAGGGCGGGATTGAAGAATGGGAATTCATCCTCAAAGACAATCAGGCCAGGGTGCTGCGCGCTGTCTTAGCCGACGATGTAGCGCTCGCTGCGAAATTGGTGGATGGTGAGGTTGGACTGGCTGTTCTGGCAGCGGAGGCGGTGTTATGAGTAGACGCCATTTGGTGGTATGGGTGGCGACATTTGTTGCGGGCGGCCTGGCGTTTCTGGGTGTGTTGATTTTTGCCGTGACGATGGCGGTGGAACTATTTGGCAGCAACGAAGCCGAAATTGGGGTATCCCCGACTGTGCAATTGGGTTTAGCAGGGCTGTGCATGTCCGGCGTGATGTTTTTGCTGCTGTTCGGATTGGTGGCGCTGCTGCTGGCTCGTCAAACGCGCGAACGGGGTTCAGGTTATGCCGATGCCTATCGTCTGATTGAATCGTTTCGTTTCGGCGAGGCGATTCCGCTGCTGGAAAAGTCTATACAGGAAGGTAAAGAAACCAGCGATGTGTTAATGCTGCTGACCAGTGCCTATGCCTATTCGGGACAATTGGCGAAAGCGCAAGCGACGGCAGACCGCGCTGTCCAACTGTTTCCCAATGATGCCAGTGCCTATGTCACGCTGGCGAATGGTTACCGATTGCAGGCGGCTTATGATGAAGCGGCAGGCGCGCTGCAAAAGGCTGCCGAACTCACACCGGGCCAGCCCGTTATCTGGGCAGAATTGGGTTTTGTACGGCAATTTGCTGGCAACGAGAAAGACGCATTAGCGGCCTTCCAAGAAGCAGCACAACACGCCATGCCAGCGATGTATGGCGTGCGTGTTTATTATCACCTGGCACAGGCTTACCAGGCTGAAGGCGACACAAAAGGGGCAGTGAACGCCACTGCGAAGATGATGAGTGCGCGGTCTGGACTTGCGGCGTGGAAATCGGGTTTGAACGCGCTTGAAGGTACGGCCTATGGACAGACACTGCGCTATGAAATCGTCGCGATTGAACAGGCGCTGGCGGACGCCGACGCAGGCAATCTAGGGTAAACAGTACGTATGGGGACACTCACTGCGCGTTTCGTGCGCCATCTTCGCCATTGGGATCGTCCATCACAAATTGCCTTCGTGATGGCTGTTTGTATCCTCACTGCACTGCTGTTTTTGCTGGCAGTTGTGCCGTTCGATGCGCGCCAGACCGTGTTGATTGGTTTGTTTGGGGCGCTGTTGATGCTTCAGTTGATTGTGCTCTGGGGCAATCGGGGCATGGTCACGCCCTATACACGGGCACAGCGCCATGTCATCAACGGTGAACTCGAAGCCGCCCGAGACATCCTCCAGCATCTGGTACAGGCCAATCGCGCGGATGTGAATGTGCTGACCCTTCTGGGCAATGTCTATCGGCAGCTTGGCGAATTGGAATTGAGTGAAGGTATCTTGACGAAAGCCTTACAATTGAGGCCGGCAGACCACTTTCCTTTGTATGGATTTGGACGTACACTGTTAGCAAAGGGGCAGTATGCAGAAGCAGTTGATTACTTAGCGCAAGCATTAGCACAGGGCGCGCCATTCATTACACGCTTTGATCTGGGTCATGCGCGGTATCGTCTGGGGCAGTTTGATGAGGCGCAGACGGATTTAGAGGTTGTTGCCCCAATTGCAGAGGAAGACTATCGCAAGTTGATGTCTCAGTATTTGCTGTTTTGTATGGCGAAAATGGAACAACCATCAACTCACCTGATTCAATCAGGTATTGCGTTTTGGGAAGCCAGCGCCGCGCGTTTCCAGACGACACTATTCGGGCAGGCGTTGGCACGGGATATTGAGCACATGCTCACCTTAATCGAGGAGGCTTAAGATGTCCTTTTTGTTGGGACGCGATGGTAAAATTTCGATACTTCGGGTTGGGTTACTGGCTGTATTCTTAGCGAGCTTGTTGCTGATTGGCGCATTTATTTCCGTCAATATTGACCAGGCATCACGCCGTGGGCCGTTTGATGTGGCCTTGTATCCCGGCGCAGAAGAATGGGGCACGAGCGGGGCAGCAGCGCGCGGCAATATGAGTCGTTTTTATCGCGTGCCGGGTGTGACGCCAGAAGATGTGGTGGCCTTCTATCAGGAGCGGATTAATGAGTTTTATGGTAATGACCCCACCGAACCCAATAGTGTTTGTCGCCGCTTCCCAGAGACAGGTGATTTTAGCAACTATATTCCCGGCCAGGGTTTAGAACGCTATCGTTTCCACTGTGTATTTGACAATTCCAGTACCGGTTTTAATGCCCTGTTGCAAATTACTGAGATTATTATCCAACCCGGTGAACCAAACGCAGACCCATTCTTGAATGCAGAAGGGATGACGGTCATTGAATATCGACAGCAGTGGACACCCTGATTCGTCTGTCGAATCCACTGGCGAAACACAGTCGAACCAGCGGCGACCATGGCTGACCATCGTGGTTGGGGTGGTCGCCATCCTATTTGCAATCTATATCGGTACTAATGTTATCGGCGTGTTGTATAGTATTTTGTTTCCGGCGAGCGCGCCGTTGCCCGCGAATGTGACCGAAGTTGAACATGAGAATCTGGCGTATGGTGTTGATGAGTGGGTCTATGCCACCCATACCGAAGCCTGTGATGTTGTGCAGTTTTACATCGACCAGGGTGGTCAATGTCGGATTCCGCCAGGCACCTGCTCTGAGCAGCGCATAACCTTTACGCCCGGTCAAAATGTCGGGCAGTGTACGGGAGAGGTTTATTTCTCGATTTTTGCCATGCGCTGGGACGTGACGATTGCGGGTGGCTATCGAGATGACATCGGGCAGACTCGATTCCGCCTCTCGCGTGAAATTTTTTGGGGTGGTGGTATCCCCGAACCGATGGAACTTCCGGCACAATAGGCCACCGCAGTCGCCTGTGTCGATTGCCCCTACCGCAATTTTAGAAACTGCGTCATAATGCTTGTGGCGATATTTCACAATCATTACAATTAGTCATTAGAGCCTGTTTTCTTTTAATTTAGGAGGTGCTTACGTGGTGCCGAGATGGTTTATGCTCGCATCGCGGGTCATTGGTTGGATACGAATATCCCGCTAATCTGTCGTATGTCACTTGTTAGCCTGATAAGTCCGTATTAACCCGTATCGCGTATGGAGAGCACCATGTTTAAACCTGTCAATTCGAGAGTCAATATCCAGAAGTTAGAGCAAGAGCAGCTTGACTTCTGGCGCATGAATCGTGTGTTTGCGCGCACGACAGAAGGCCGTGAAAATGCGCCGCGCTATGTCTTTTATGAAGGGCCGCCGACTGCTAATGGTAGACCGGGCAGCCATCATGTGCTGGCGCGTGCCTTTAAAGATATGTTCCCCCGCTACAAAGTGATGCAGGGCTATTATTGCCTGCGACGCGGCGGGTGGGACACCCACGGTCTCCCCGTCGAAATCGAAGTCGAAAAAGAACTCGGTTTCACACATAAGCATCAAATCGAAGACTATGGCATCGCCGAATTCAACGAGAAATGCAAAGCCAGCGTGTTCCGTTATATCTCCGAATGGGAAAAATTTACGGAACGCACTGCCTACTGGGTGGATTTAGACAATGCCTATGTGACCTTCACCAACGACTATATCGAAAGCGTGTGGTGGGTACTCAAACAGCTATGGGATAAGGAACTGTTGTTCAAAGGCTACAAAGTCGTTCCCTTTTGCCCGCGCTGTGGCACGCCTTTGAGCAGTCACGAGGTATCGCTAGGGTACGAAGATGTGGTTGACCCCAGCGTATTTGTGCGTTTTCCGTTGAAAGACAAGCCGGGTGTGTATTTCCTTGCCTGGACGACAACACCGTGGACACTGCCGGGTAACGCGGCGCTGGCTGTTGGTGAAGACATCGACTATGTGCAGGTCGAGGGGCCGTCGCCGGGTGGGGATGGCACGGAAAACCTGATACTTGCCGCCGATTTGGTCGAAAAGGTTCTCGTCGAACCGGAAAATTACAAGGTCGTCAAACGCTTCAAAGGCAAAGACCTTGTTGGGCAGCGTTATAACCCGCTGTATACCTTCCTGACCGTGGAAGAAGACCACGCCTATGTCATCACGGGCGATTTTGTCAGCACGACGGATGGTACGGGTATCGTCCATGTCGCGCCTGCATTTGGGCAGGACGATATGGAAATGGGGCACAAGTACAATCTGCCTGTCCTGCGAACAGTGTCGTCGGAAGGCACGTTTATCGACGCCGTGACCAAGTTTCGGGGCATGTGGTTCAAAGAGGCCGACCCCGAAATCACGCGCGATCTGAACGAGCGCGGTTTGCTGTATAAATCGGAAGGCTATGAACACAGCTATCCATTCTGTTGGCGTTGTAAAACGGCATTGATGTACTTTGCGCGTGAAACATGGTTCATCCGCACGACCGAATACCGTGATCGGATGGTGGCGCTCAATCAAACGATCAAGTGGGTGCCAGAACATATCCGCGATGGTCGCTTTGGCAACTGGTTGGATGACTTGAAGGATTGGGCACTCGGACGCGAACGCTTCTGGGGCACGCCGCTGCCTGTTTGGGTCGATGACCAGACGGGCGATATGGTATGTGTCGGCAGTGTGCAGGAGTTGAGCGAATTGACGGGGCAGGATCAGTCCGAACTCGATTTGCACCGTCCCTATGTCGATGAGGTCACATTTCCTAATCCAAAGGGTACGGGGGGCACGATGCGGCGCGTGCCAGAACTCATCGACGTGTGGTTCGATAGCGGCGCGATGCAAGTGGCACAGTGGGGCTATCCGCAGCATAATCGAGACATGTTCGAGCTGGAATATCCGGCAGATTACATCTGCGAAGCGGTTGA
>CAZTLI010000339.1:0-6167 GCA_964614375.1 uncultured Anaerolineaceae bacterium | reverse complement strand
TGATATTGTTGGCTATTTCGCCACACATGGTTTTGATGCCCGGCTTATCAACGAACCCTGTACCCATAGTATCGCACAGGTCATTTTAGCGCGTAAAAAGGGCTAGATTTCAAAAAAAGCCTGTGCTACACTACATGAAGCATGGTGGCTATAGCTCAGTTGGTTAGAGCGTCTGGTTGTGGCCCAGAAGGCCGTGGGTTCAAGTCCCATCAGCCACCCCAAAGCCAAAACGTCCAATTGGGCGTTTTTTATTTTACGGGTCGGCGCAGTTTTATCATGCGCTTGCGGAGCATAATTCGTAATCCCGCGCGAACCGCTTGCGTGAGTATCAAGCCGTGTGGTTCGGTTTGAGGGGTAGGGGTCATGGTCGGTGACGTGACTTGTGGTGCGGGAGATGACTCTTGTTCCTTCACAGCCTGCATTTGCTGGGTTTCGCTGGGTTTTTCGATACCAAAGACCTCAAACACACTGATTTCGAGTGTATCATATCGCTCCGGCCTGCGTGCTGTGGCTGTGACCGGTTCAACTTGTTTTTCTGGTGGCCTCGCTATTTCGGTAACATCATCGACTGCGATGGCATCTTCAGAAACTGTAGCAGGCTCAATTGTTGTCGATGATTCTGGCTGGTCAGTCTCAGCAGGACGCTGGAATTGCAGGTCTAAATCAGGCAGAAAGTCTGGCTCATCGACATTTTCATCGGCTATGGGGAGTTGTTCGGCGCTGGCAATGGCAGGGCGTGGACGGGTATCATCCTCGGCGAGCGGAGGTTCTGGAATTTCAACAATAGGCAGCTCTCGGGTAGTTGTGCGTTCCTCTTTTGTTGGGGTATGGCGCGGTTTATAAGATGAGCGCTGCTCTACGTCGGGGCCATCTTGCATCAGCGCGCGCGATTGATAGGTAATGTCCTCGATTTCATCTTCGTCATCCAGACTTTGTTCCTTTATGAGTGTCCATAAGTTGCGGAGGCTATCCGCCATCCACTCTTCGAGCTTGCGCTGGGTGCGTAGGCTATTGCGAATACTGCCAAACATGCCACCGGGTTCGTAATTGAGCAGCCACTGGATGACGGTACCATCCGGTGTATCCTGAATGCGGAGGATACCACTACAGTCTTTAAACGGCCCACCATCAATATACGTATATTCATAACCAACACGGTCATACCATGTTGTTGTCTCAATAATGGCTTCGCGCCCATTTGCAGCCGTTGCGCGCCAGCGGACGCCGGGACCCTTCCGCAGCGAAGTCAAAAAAGAGACCTGATTGCAATCCACTTGCCAGCGGGCATTGGTGGCAATGTTGCTGATGTGTGCCCACACTTTGTCTGGACTTGAATGAATAAGTATGCGTTGGTCTAAAGTTTTCATAGGTTGCGATTATAATCTGTTTTCAGTATGTGCCCAACCACCGGGTGTATGTTAAACTCTGGTTTATGCGATTGTACCACTGCTTTTGTGAACAGCAATGTTTAGAGGAACGCTGCTGTGCCTGATCCAACCTTTGTGTTTGCCTTTATTATTGCCACCCTATTCGGTGCGATATATCACCTGGTTGTTGGCGGCGACGCGCGCCGGTTAGCGGTGTTCCTGCTGGTGGGGTGGATTGGCTTTGCGGTTGGGCACATCGCTGGTGGTATTCTCGATATTCGGATTTTTGACATTGGACGATTGCATATTGTCCCCGCAGCGGTTGGGGCATTATTTGCGTTGATTATTGCTACTGTTTTGAATGCCCGTCGTGGCAATCAACTGCGCCGTTAAGGATTGGTGGATGGTCGAGTCATCGCAACAGGTATCAGACGAAGAACGGCTTCACGGCGAATCTACACCGACGCCCGAAGAATCAACGAGTCGTTGGACGCTCGGTCGTGTTGTGATGCTGGTGGCACTGGGATTCGTGGGTGTTATTCTGATTGTCTTCATCATCGGCCTGTTGTTTGCATTAGCGAATGACGTGCCTGCGGCAGATGTTTTCCAGATATTTAGAGATTTGGCGGTTATTGCGCTGGCGCTGGAAGGCATTCTCATTATTGCTGCAATCGCGATATTGATTGTGCAGGTTGCGCGGTTGGCAAATGTATTTAAGAACGAGGTCAAACCCATTCTCGAAAACACGCAGGAAACGGTTCAAGCCGCGCGGTTGACCACTGAGTTTGTCGGCAAAAACGCTGCTGAACCGTTTATCCGCAGCCGCAGCTTTGTATCGGGTGCGCGGGCATTCATGCGCGAATTTGGCAATGTGCGCTGGTTGCTGCGTGGGGGCCGGTCAACTGATGATGATACCGAACTCGTTGTGGAACAGACTCAAGACGATGAATCCTGATGACTATCCTCCACCTCAGATTGATAGCGGACGATCTTTTGTTATCGGCTTTGTGATAGGTCTCGTCGCAGGGTCTGTGGGTGCTCTGGTTCGTTCGTCAGATACAAAGCACTCTATCTGGCATGTTTTGCAGAGACACAATCCTGTTGATGACGCATTCACCGAAGGCCTGACAGAGGGTCGGGCTGCTGCATTATCGCGCCAGCAGGATTTGAGCAGAAACTGATCACATCTCCAGCCGGTGTAACGCTTCGGGCAGCATTCGGGTCACATCGCTGGCGATGACGCTCCGGCTGCCGAATGCTTCAGCGGCAATTTCGCCTGCCAGACCATGTATGTATCCACCGGCTATAGCGGCCTCATCAACCGAACTGCCCTGTGCCAATAACCCTACAATGCTGCCCGCCAGTACATCACCTGTCCCTGCGGTGGCAAGCGCATCATTTTTGAAGGGTAGGGCAGTGATATGACCTTGTGGCGAGGCTATGAGCGTGTGCGCCCCTTTAAGCAGCACCACGATCCGCCATGCCTGTGCTTTTTCCGTCACGACTTGCCAGCGACTGGTTTGAATATAACGTGTTGATAATCCTGTTAGTCGTGCCATTTCTCTGGGATGCGGTGTGATGATGGTGTTTGACGGTAAGAGCGTCCACCACGAGTCGATTTCACTGAGTAGATTGAGACCGTCGGCGTCAATAACAAGCGGCGGGAGGGTTATTGCGCCGTCTTTTGCGGCAGAGAGGAGACTATAAAGTAACTGTTGTGTGCCGTGGTCTCGACCCCAACCGGGGCCAATTAGCAGCGCATTATAGGTGGGTATGGCGTCCATAAGCGATGTCAATGCGACGGTGGTGACTGTGCCGTCTTCGTCAGGTAAGGTTAACCATGTGGTTTCTAAGAATTGGGCTGCGAGCATATTGACGATGCCTTCTGGCGCACCGATTGTCACTAAGCCTGCGCCAGCACGATAGGCTGCTGATGCGGATAATCCCGGTGCCCCGATGTAATTGGCTGATCCCGCAATAATCAATGCTTTACCAAAAGTGCCTTTGTGACTATCCAATGGACGAGGCGGTAACATTGCGCGTACTGACCGCCCATCTGCAATTGCATGGGTTGATTGCTGTAATTCGGGTAAATCGGCAGGCACGCTAATTGCGGCTAACGCGAGCTTACCCACCGCTGCCGCGCCGGGAAATGTGAGCAATCCCGGTTTTGCTGCGATGAATGTGATGGTTTCGTCGGCATGTAGTGTGTGTTCATCAACATTACCCGTGTCGCAATCCAGTCCACTGGGGCAGTCCACTGCTAACACATAAGGACGCGAACCCGGTTTTGGAATAACGACTGCCGGGTCAAGGGAGCGCACAGACATAGGATTTGCAGCGCGCGTTCTTAGTATTTCGTTGACTATTGCTAGCAATTTGGCGGCGGTATCGCGCAGGGGCAGACGAATGCCAATGCCAAAGAGGGCATCAATCACGAGGTCAGCAGTTCGGATTATCATTGAAAGGGTGCGATAGTCTTTGTCAGCTTGTGCATACACGAAAAGACAACCGGTTGCTATCGCAGCAGCAAAATTAGGGTCCGATGCGTCACGCTGTTTGAGCATGTAAAACTGAACCTGTGCATGACCTGCTTCAGCGATTAAGCGCCCGGCGACGAGACCATCACCCCCATTATTGCCAGGTCCGGTTAAAATGACCACGCGCGCGTTCAGTTTTCCAGCAAGAATGGATAATGCGCGGTCTGCTATGGCTTCACCTGCATTTTCCATCATCTGGTCGTAAGACAGGCCGGACGCATCTGCCGCCGCTTCGATAAGGCGCATGTGCTCAACAGAAACCACTTTAAACATCGGTACATTCCTACGTGGTCATTTACAAATGGAGCATAGCGCGTCCAACTGCAAAATACCAGCATTTTGCGCTGGCATTGATAGGTCACTAATGGGGATATTAGCGGTTGCGATTGACGATTTGCTGTGAGACTGTCAGCATCTCATCTCTAAACGGCGAATGGGGGAGAGCATCGAGATACATATTGGCCAATTCAGCCAGTTGTGCAGCCTGTGTGTAGCCTTTGGTGAGGGTATCGCCACTGAAGAGTTTATTCTTAATGGCGGTCATTGGATCAGCAGTCTCGGCGGCATGGCCATTACCGTGTGCAACCGCGAAGCCTCGCCCTTGTGCAACATCAATCCCAGACGTTTTACCAAGCTGTGCTTCATCGCCTATGAGGTCGAGGATGTCATCCACAATTTGGAAGGCAAGACCCACATTAAAACCATAGTGACCGAGCGCTTCGACTTGCTGCTCTGCCGCGCCTGCCATTAAACCGCCCAACATTGCCGCAGATTTAAAGAGCGCAGCGGTCTTACGGGCAATGATTTTCATGTATACTTCACGCGAAAAATTGTTTTCCTTGACGGCACTGGCCTGAAGCGTTTCACCTTCGACAAGGGCGACAGTTGCTTCTGCAAGGATGATATTCATATCTTTGAACGGGGCCATGAGTTCATAGACTTTGGTGAATAGAAAATCACCTGTCAGCAAAGCAAATGTCCGCCCCCAAATGGCATTGATGGATGGCCTACCCCGTCGGACTACGCCATGATCGTTGATGTCATCATGGACGACGCTGGCGGTATGTACAAGTTCGACAGCCGCCGCGACAGGCGCGATCCGTTCGATGTCTTTACCACCTAATGTCGCGTAGGCAAGCAGGGTGATAAGAGGACGCACGCGCTTTCCGCCCGCATCAAGGATATGTGTGCTCGCTTCTTCCAGCAATTGAACGTCAGTCTTTATCACATCGCGCATGATTCGTTCTACTGCTTGAATGCCCGATTGGATGAATTGTGCCGGGGTGGTATTGGGTGGTAGCGCAATACTTGCGGTTGATTGCCGTGCGTTTTGCGTGGTCATTGACGCTCTCGTCGTTTGGGTGGGCGAAAAGTGTTTGTGACTTTCAGAACTAACTAAACATATTGTACACTAAAAATATTGAGTGTCAACGTAAAAGCGTTGTTAGCCAATTTACGCAGTTATTATTTGGCCTAAATAGGTGTACGTGATGATACCGGGAATCACGCGATAATTCCACAGTTTTTTGCGGGGATTTGCGATCTATATTAGCACTGCCGCCAGACTATTGTGGGGATAGTTTTGCATTCTTCAACTTGAAAGAGAATGTGCTTCCCTTTCCTTCTTGACTATCCACGTCGATCTGGACGCCGTGATGGTCGAGAATGAGTTTGACTAAGGCTAAACCGATACCCGTTCCACCATACCGTCGTCTATCGGTCTGGTCAATTTGATAGAAGGTGCTGAAGATTTCTTCGCGCTTATCGTTGGCAATGCCTATACCGTAATCTTTTACCGCGATACGAACCCCGCCCTCCTCCTGATGGGCATGAATCTCGATAGCTTTCTCGCTGAATTTAAGCGCATTGTCCATCAACAGTTGTAAAATGGTGCTCAATCCCTGTTTATCTGCCATGACAGGCGGCAAACTGTCGTCAATAAATACTTTAATCCGACTCGCATCGCCACGATGCAGCCAGACACGTCCCAAATTGCGCCGCGCATAATCTATCGCATCACGGATAATGACGGGGCCAATATTGATGTCGAGACTGCTGCCCAGCATCGCAATGTTTTTGACCAATACCTCAAGACGGCCCGTCGCATTTTTGGCATATTCCATCAGTGTGGTTTCGCCAACATCTTCGGCGAGCATGGCGATGGCGGATTTCACTTGCAGCAGGGGCGTCTTTAGTTCATGCGACACTGTGCGAACAATGGCGTTTTTGAGGATTTCGATTTCGCCGCTTGAGCGTTTTT
>CAZTLI010000338.1:0-6178 GCA_964614375.1 uncultured Anaerolineaceae bacterium | reverse complement strand
CGCCGCTTGTACCGGTCATCATCCTGTCTGATGAAGCCGATGTCGCCTATCAGACCGACCTCATGGAAGCCGGTGCGGATGATGTGCTGGATTTTGAACTCAATGGCGAAGAGTTAGCCCGACGTTTGCGCCTGATCTTGCGCCAGCGCCGCCAGAATATCACCCTCGCACATCGCAATCACAACCTGCATCTGATTACAATGGTCTCGCGCCGTCTCCATAGCGCGCCGACGCATCAATCATTCGTCCATGACGCCTTTGATATTTTATGCAGCACCTTGCAGCTCTATGGCGCGGCTGTGGTCGTCAATGAAGAGAATGTCCTCAAATTGTATGCCCTGCGAACCGGCAGCGGCGATGACCGTTTTTATGAAGGGCCTATCCATCTGCAAGAATATGACCCCTTCCAGCGTGTGATGGAAAGTGGCGTCATCCAATTGTATGTGGATGTCAATCTCGACCAGTTTTATCTGCCACCGCCACCGCTGCAAAATGCCAGCTCAGCTATTTTTGTCCCTCTAAATTATCAGGACGATATTGTAGGCACATTAGCCGTCTTCGGCACAACCAGTAAGCCCCTCGATCAAGAAGATGTGGCGCTGTATGAACTGTTTGCCGACCAATTCGCCATCGCTTTTAACAACATCATCACCTATGGCACACAAAATCGTCGTGCCCAAATCAACCAGCTGCTGCTGCGAGCATGGCAGCGTTTTGTTAATCTGCAAACACCGCAGGAAATCGCCGAAGCCCTGCGCGAACTGGTTGAAGATGTCCCCGACATCAATCGGGCGCTGGTGATGCTCTATGGCGATACCGAAGACAACACCGACGAAATGATTGTCAGTGCCCATACCAAAGATATGCGTTCGATTTTTCAAGACCTCTATAGCAACGGCTACTTCCGCGAGGTTTTCAAGCAATTTGACCAGAGTCTCGAACCGGTTATTATCTCATCGGGTCGCGTGCAAGATGCGGTACTGCGCCAATTATTCACCCAGATGAATGGGCACTACATTGTCTTTCTGCCCATTGTAGATTCCGCGCGTATTGTCGGTGTGCAGGTCGCCAGTACAGCCGATAACCGTCCCCTGACAAACGACAACTTCAACCTCGTCAAAAGTCTGGCCCATACCGCTGGTCAGGCGCTGGAGCGCATGACGCTGATGCACATCATGCTCGAAAAAAGTGCCCGCCTGGAAGCTATTCTTCGCAGTGTGTCTGAAGGCATTTTCTTCGTGGATGAAACCGATAAGGTCATCTTCTGTAATCCACAGTTCACCGAACTCACGGGCATTAATCCGTCCGAAGTCATCTATCAGGACAGCAAAACCCTACTCGAACGCCTTGCCCGTCGTTCGACAGACTACGATCAGGTTATGTCACAGCTGCGGGCTGCGATTACCAGCCTGCCCGCCGCCGCCGATTATCCGATTGTCGAAATTTCATTGCCCCTGCCCAAACGCGATATTCACATCGAATTGGTGGCAATCGAAACCCTCGACAGCGGCATCAATTGGTCGGGTGTCGTGCGCGATAATTCCCGCTTCAAAGATATGTTCAGCAACCAGCTCCCCCTGCTGGGCACAATGCCCGAACACATTCGCGTTCACTATGCACAGGTGCGCGGTCTCATCACCACGCTGGTCGAACAACATAATAATTTCGCCCCACGCGAACGGCATTTCTTGCTGCGAAAGGTCGAACGCAGCATCGAACGAGTGGGCATGTTGTGGGATAACTTCTCGGAATTGTATAAGCTCGAAATTACAGGGCTTATCCTTGACCGTGAACACATCGACCCCTATGACCTCGTGCAATCGGTACTCGACTATCGCTATTTCAGCCGGGTGCGCCGCCGCATAGACGTGAACGCGCCCGACCGCATCCCCAATATCAACATCGACGCCTTCCACATGACGCGGGCGGTTGCCAATATTTTGCAATTTGTTGTCGAAGAAGCGCCACAAGAAACCAAAGTCGCGGTGAATATCGAGCGACAAGGGCATAACGTGCTGCTCCTGCTCTCTAACACCAATACCGCCATTACCCAGTCGCAAGTTGACCAAATATTCAATGCCGATTTCAAAGGGAACGGCGGCGCTACAACGGGCACAACCGATGGCACAATCGAAAATGAAAATAGTCTGGGTATTTACCTGAGTCATGAAATCATCCGCAAGCATGGTGGCACAATGGACGCCGACACAACCGCGCATGGGGTGTTGGTTACAATCAGTATTCCCGCGGTCATGACCGACGAATTCCTGCTCGAAAGCGAACCCATCGTCGAAGCAACCATAAGCCCGCGCGAAACGGCTGGCGCACTGGCTGCCCGCGCACCTGAACGCACGCTCAAGCGGATTATGGTTGTGCGGGGACTTTCACGCCTGTCAGCACGGTCATCGACCGTCTTACAGAATAAAGGTTTTGAGGTGCTCGATTACGATGATGCTGAAGAAGCCTTCAGTGACCTGAAATCCGCGCGTATGGACTTAATCCTGCTCGATACACAAATCGCCAACGAAGACAGCCTGAAATTGTGTGAGCGCATTCGCAAACGCACCACCAGCCCGGTCATTTTGATTGCAGACGAATTCAACCGCAGTGATAAAGTGCTGGGGCTGAACATGGGGGCAGACGGTTATATCAACGAACCCATCAGCGAAGATGAACTCATCGCCGAAGTCAAAACACTGTTCAAACGCGAACAAATCGTAGAACGGGTGAGCGAGCCGCTGGAATTCGGTGCGCTCTATATTGACCTCGCGCGGCGCGAAGTTTTCTACAACAATAAACCGGTTGAACTCACGCGCATCGAATATGACCTCCTGCGCGTGCTGGCAATCAACGAAGGGCAAGTCCTCTCGCACGAACAACTGCTCACCCAGGTCTGGGGGCCGGAATATCGCAACGAGACCCATTACCTGTGGGTGAATGTCAGCCGCTTGCGGAAGAAGATCGAACCTACCAACGACAGCCCGCGTTACATCCACAATCAACCGGGCATTGGCTATATGTTCCGCCAACCTTGAGCCTAATCCACAAAGGCAGGCACACCACCTGCCTTTGTGATTCTCGTCTATCACAGGTCAAAGTGCTTGCAAAAGCGGTCTATCGTCGCTACCATTTCAGCAGACTGCAAAATACATTGACCAACCGCCCATGACCACAACCATCAAACAGTGGTTACAAACACAAATCAATACACTCAAACAGGTACGCACCTGTGTCATCGACCCGCCAAATAACAATCTGACGTTCGTCAAATGGCATCCCGATCTCATCGTCAAGATGTGGACGGGTAAGCTAGCCTGCATTCATATTGTTGACAATGCCATCCAAACCAGCACCGTGCGCGACATCATGAGTTTGCACACCAACAATGGGCATCCCGCGCTGTTGATTGTCGAACTCTCGCTTGTGCCACCCGCAGGGCATATCGCCCGTATCCCGGAATGGCTGCACGCTGTCTATCATCTGACCAATCGGCGGATTTATGCCTATACCACCTATAATGACCAGCCACGACTCTATGAACTCCATCTCGAAACAGCCGGGCGCGGTGAATATAAAGTGGCGTTTGGTCGCGAGGTGGTGTTTGGCAACATTCGCTTCAACCGCCTGTCGTTGAAAGAACGCCATGTGAAAGGCGACTGGTTAACGGTGTCATTCAGCGATGGCAAATTTGTCGGAATGCAAGGGAAACGTGCTGACTTCGACGAGACCGCCCGCAAGTGGCAGCCGGGAAAATTAGTGAAGACGACCACTGCCCTGATTGAAAGCTACACCTTGCTGGAAATTGAACCGGGTGCGAAATATGAAACGGTTAAAGCGGCCTATCGACGGTTGGCACGCCAGGTTCATCCCGATGTGAGCGACCTCCCGCAAGAAGAAGCCGAAGCCCGTTTCAAAAGCCTCAATATCGCCTATGCCGAGATCAAAAACGCCAATGGCTGGACATGACAATCACTTGCTGATTAGTTGACAGGCGGAACTGCTGACAAACATGCAGAGTTACGCCTCGACGAGAACCCGCGTTCAATCCCCGTTCACATAACGCATGATGTGGAAATAGGCCTCGTTGATGCGCTGCATGTGGTGTGTCGCATCTGCCGAACGGTTGATGTCGGGATGATAACGGCGCGCCAATGCGCGATAGGCTTGTTTGATAGCGTCCGCATCCGCATTCGGCTCAAGCTTCAACAGGGCGAAATAGCGTCTAATCGTATCCGGCGTGTCCTGTTGCGATGATTTTTCATCGGGAATGTGCTGCTGCTGCGCTGTGCCATTCAAATTAAAACTCGCGACCCGCCAGAAGCCTTCAAATTCTGTAGATTTCGACTGGATGACGACACAGCCCAATCCGTCACCTGTGACAGGCGCGCCATACCGCACATACCGCCGCCGACCTTCACCCAGAAAATAGACCGGAAATGTCTCACCCTCGAACACGTCATAGCCATACAGCACATTGCCATACAGCGCCACAATTTCCGCCATCCAATCGTCCATGACGTAATATTCATTATCGGGCGGCAGCAAAAATTCAGCGCGGAACACAAAGAGCGTATGAAATCCCGCGTTGTTGTTGGCAGTCATCGTCAGGCGAAATTGCGCGAGGGTTGTGGGGCGTTCAATCAACTCAATACTAACGACCTGACCTGTCGCCAGCGTCACAATCAACACGTCCGAACCATCGTCCCACGCATCCAACACAATTGGCACGCGATGCAATTGCTCCAACAGGCGTTTGCTCAGGTGATGGGTATCAAAACGCATGTCAGTCCGCGAGTTGCTGCATGATGTGATAGTAAGCGATGTTGACGCGCTTCATGTGTTCGGCTGCGTCCGGCGCTTTGTTCATATCGGGGTGATATTTGCGAGCCATGCGACGATACGCCACTTTGATGGCGTCTTTATCAGCACTGTATTCCAGTTCGAGGATGGCATAATATGCCGATAGACTCGCCACGCCCGCCGACACCTCCTCATTTTCGACTTCCGCCTGTGCTTCGCCGCGAGTCTGCTTCGTGCCGGGCGCCATATTAAATCCGGCAACGCGCCACATACCCGTCAGATAGGGGCCGGCTGAATTGACAGTCCTGCCACCGATTCCGCTGATGTTGATGTCGTCACCATAGCGGATTGTACGCACGCCGCCAACGCCATCAAAATACACCGGGAACACATAGACACTGCCGTGGAATACTTCATAGCCATACAGCACATCGCCATACAGCGGCATCAACCCCGCCATCCAATCATCCATCGGGTATTCATCGCCTTCACGCGGCAGCAGCATATCGCACCAGAAGATGAACATCGTATGAAAACCCGCTGCGTGATTTTGTGTCAGGACAGACTTCACCTCGGCAAGGCTGATTCGGCTTTCTATCAGATGAATCGTCACCGCAACACCCGTTCGCAACATCGCCATAATCAGGTCTGTGCCATCATCCCACGCATCCAGCACCATGCCCGCCGACAGCAGCCGATTCATCAAATAGACCCGCACTTGATGGGTATCAAAACGCATCACAAGATTCCGTAATCAACAATAAACGGATTATAGCGCACAAATGTTAGAACGGGCTTACGATTGGCTTTTCACAAACGCCTGAATTTCGTCTGCCGCGCGGGCAGCACCGCCGGATTCTCGCAGCGTCTCGCCTAAACGGACGGCGGCGCTGTGATAGGAATCGCGTTTTGCGCCCAGGGCAGTGTCGGCGGCAGCCCGGACTTCCTGCGCCGTCACCCGACCATACGGCGGCCTATCGCGCAATGCCAGACCCGCACCATGTTTCGCCACCTGCTGCGCGACGATAGCCTGTTCAGCCTGCTGCGGAATCACCACCAGCGGCACACCGTAGTACAGTCCCTCATGCACACTGTTCAAGCCGCCATGTGTGATAAACAGGTCAGCGCGCTGCAAAATATCTAGCTGGGGGACAAAATTGCGAACGATAAAATTGGGCGGTATCTCACCCAGTGCGGCAATGTCCGTCTGTTTGCCTGCCGACAGCACAATCTGTCCCGGATGCTCGGCAAAAGCGGTCAAACAGGCGCGATAAAAATCGAGATTTTGATTATTGATTGTCCCCAGCGAAATATAGATGAGTGGCTTGCCTGTCAAATCGTCAAAGGGAAAATCGACCTGCTTCGGACGCAGATTCAG
>CAZTLI010000337.1:0-6184 GCA_964614375.1 uncultured Anaerolineaceae bacterium | reverse complement strand
CTGATTTCACGTTCGACATCCATGCGCTGGCCTTCATCTGAAGCATAGATGGATAGTCGATTGCCGAGACGGGTTTGTAAATCGCCCATAAACGGCATGTCCCGCCGACTCGACCCGGCATACAGCAACCGAAAGTCCGCGCCTTTGTCCAGCAGTTCGAGTGCCATGCCATAAATCGGGGTGATACCGATTCCGCCCGCAATCAGCACATACGCTGGTTGATCAAATGTGAGTTGGAAGAAATTTTGGGGTTGGGCGATGGTCAAGCGCGCGCCCACCGTCAAGCGCCACATATAATCCGACCCACCGCGACTGGTCGGCAGCCGTTTGACCGCGATGCGATAATGCCCGTCGTGGGTATACTGCCCAATCAATGAATAGGACCGGATTTGCGGCTGGTCAGTTATCCAGACGCTGACATCAATGTGTGCCCCGGCAGTGTAGGGTTGTGTGCCCGCTTCCGGCGCGAGTTCAAACAGGCGTACATTCTGTGCAATGTCCCTGATGTTGACGACAGCGGCCTGTGTCCAGATGTGTTTATAGCGCATCGTGCTCTACCCCTGTGCTAGGGCGTGTTCATATTCGAAATGAGCTTAAAACCCGGTACAGTGTCCAGCGCGCCATCGGCCTTGAGCGCCGTTCGCAAAGGCCGCAGCGACAGCAGCGAATGTTCGCGCGCCAGCATTTCTGCCCGCATCCCTTCACGCTTTTGAACAGCCTCAACAATCGCGCGGTGCTGCTCCTGCGCGACGAAGAATACTTTCCACGATTGGGCGATTTCTGAACTGGCGATGACAAAAGCATTGGGCGAGGCGAAAGGCAGCGTGATGATGTGTTCCAGCATTCGCTCGACGACGAAACTCTCCGCCAGGGCAATCAATTGGCGATGGAACAGGTCATTCAATTCGAGATAGGTAGCGATGTCTTCACTGGTCAGGTTGGGATTGTCCAGTAAATCGTCGATGCGCGCGACACAGGTCTTCAGTGGACTCAATGCCAATTCAGTGACACCGCGTTCCGCCGCGAGACGTGCCGCCATGCCTTCGATAATGCCGCGCATTTGTACGGCGTCGTCAATATCGCGCTCGGTGAATTCCCGCACCATATAACCGCCACCGGGCAGTTGTTCAAGCAAGCCTTCTTCGGACAGTTTGACCAGCGCCGCCCGAATCGGTGTGCGCGAGACTGCCAATCGCTCGACCAGCGCCACTTCTAAAAGACGTTCACCCGGCGATAATTCTCCATTCAATATCAATTCGCGCAGATGAATCAGCGTCTTGACGGTTTGGGATTGTGACATAGCAATATCCGTTTACATAAAGAGACACAATGATGTACAGAGTTTAGCATGATAACGCGGCGACAGGGACTGCTGACTAAGAACCGAACCACAGAGTCACACCGAACGCAGCGTATCTGGACAATCACAGCGGCTTGTCCCTACTGAACCGCTTCCACCGTATCCAGACGACCCTCTTTCGCCAGCATCTGGTCAATGAGGCGGCGCGCCCACATCGCCCCGGCATCAATGTTCAGATTATAGAATTCGCGTCCGGGATTGGCTTCCATCGCCCGCTGCTGCGCTTCCAGCACGACCTCATCTTCTGCGAAAATGCGGGTGACGCCTTCGCGTAGTTCTGTTGTCAGGCGCTGTTCACGCAGGCGATAATTGCGGCAAAATGCCCAGAAGTAATGGCAGCTACCCGTTGTTTCTGGTGTGATGGTATTCAGCACATACCCATTCACGCCTTGCGAACGGTCACCGTCTGGCGCGCCTGTGCCTGCTGGCGCAACACCCACATCAATCGCGATGGTGCAAGGGGCTTCAAAGTTGATGATTTGCCAGCGGTCTACAGTGCCCGGTTTACCCAACTGTGCCCGCCAGAAGGGGGGTGGCTCGATGTCCAGCATCCAACGGGTAACCGTGACCGTAGCTTCCGTATGGGTGACAGCGAAGGGCGCTTCGGCGACGGCGCGATTGCCGATGCTGCTGGAATGGACAAATGTTTCATGAGTCAAATCCATCAAATTATCGACCACGAGACGATAATCACATTGCAGGTGAATCATTTTGCCATCGCCGGCCCATTCCGGGTCGTCATTCCAGTGTAAATCGGGCACTTTAGCGGGATTTGCCAGCGCGGGGTCGCCCATCCATACCCAGATGAAGCGATGGCGCTCGACAATCGGATAGCTGCGTACCCACGCCGCTGGATTAATCGTCTCTTGCGAGGGCATGTGGACGCAACGCCCATCAGGATTGTAGACCAGCCCGTGATACCCACACACCAATTCTTCGCCATCAAGCCAGCCCTTAGACAATGGCAGCAGCCGATGCCAGCAGGCGTCTTCCAGCGCGACGGCCTTGCCATTGGCTTGGCGGTACATCACGAGGGGGCGTCCGCAAATTGTGCGGGGGAGTAAGCTATTTTTCTTGACTTCGCTGTCCCATGCGACGGCATACCACGCATTCATGGGAAATGGCTGCTTGCGATCAAAGGTGGCAGTGTCCATAAAATAATCTCCGGGCTATTTTATATTGAGTATACGCAGTGTATACATTATTGTCAAAAATTGCAGCAAAACTGGCTTATACGCCCTGAAAATCCGCTGGAATGTATACAATAGCTGGCAATTTTGTATACATCAGTGTGTGTTAAGATTTGGCAATCGGGCGTGATACGATGATGATTAATCACACACACCCACAAAGGCGACACCATGAGCAAAATGGCTTTTATCTCGGTCAGTTTTCGCCATCAGGATATATCGGTATTGAAGTGGGTTATACCACTGCGTTGCAAAAGCCCGTCCTCTATGTGCGCCATGCTGATGCAGAACACGCAACGACGATGGGTGGTCTGGCAGATGTGACTATCGTATATACCGATACAGATGACTTACGCCGGAAACTGGATAGGACACTGGCTGAGTATGCCTAGTGCGCGGTTGGCGTCAAATCCCTGTCTTGCTAATTCAGCAATCGCTTTGCATAATCCAGCAGGTGTTTGCCAAAGTGAGGGGAGATGTGATGGCGAATTCATCTCAAACCAGCGAACGAACAGGTTTTCATCGGGCGCGACTGCTCTTGCAAGGGTTTATCGGCGGCCTTATCGGGGGGATGTTGGGTGGCGCGCTGTGGACGGGTATCGCGATTACAGCCGACTTCCCGACGAGCATTTTCTCGATAGTGGTGGGGATATGTGCAACGATTGGTGTGTTACTGGCTTCGAGCAAACAACGCACGCTGCCCTATCAACTCATTTGTGTGGGGACGACTATTCTCGGCCTGTTGTTTGGCAAATATCTCCTGTTCTATCATATCTTCAGCCAGCATATCATCTCCGTACATGGGCAGCAGGTGTGGGACGAAAGCGGCGCGTGGTTGTTCACACGCGGAATCATCTGGCGTTATCCCGACTATATCATTCAAGAATTTGCTGACGTGGATATGTTCTTCATTGGGTTGGTGCTGGGCGCTGCCATTGTCGTCATGATGAGTATGGGCGGGGGTGACACATCACAACCCGCACCTTATGCCGAGTCGCCAGCGCCGGAAGTGGCATAAGCCGTATTTTATGTTCATTGTTGAACGCGCGACGGAAGATGACCTTGAGGCAGTCCTATCGCTGCATCGGATGCTGATTGCAGGTACGGCTATAGACCTTGTGACCGCTATTCGCAAGCGGCATTGTTGGATTGCACGGCAAGGGGCAGTCTATTGTGGTTACGCGCTGGCCTATCCCGCGCTGTTTGACCGCTGGTTCATCCATCGCATCGCCATTCATCCCGACTATGCTGCACATGCTGTCGATATGGCCCTGGTGAACTACCTGCTAAAAACGTGCCCCGATGACCGCCTGTTCGCCTGTGTGCCAGTCGATGATGTGGCGGGAAACGCGCGCTACGAACGCCTGGATTTCACCTATAGCGGTGACCTGTCCGGTCTCATAGACGATGCTGATGTGAAATTCTACTACAAACACATCCAATAAAGCCCCCAGGTTATGGTTTATGAAAAATTCTTGTAGGGTTATTTTCGGGTAAAAGTTAGCCTGTCGTAAGGCAAAACCGCCTATAAAAGAACATATATCCGTGTGGTACACTTATTCCGTTTTCATAGGCCGTCGCTGCGCCATTCAATCGACTACTACACGGCCTCCCGGCGTAGCAAGCACGTAAGTAAAGAGGAAATCCATGAAAAGCATCTGCGTCATTGGTTCAGGTTATGTGGGTCTTGTCACCGGCACCTGTTTCGCCGATCTGGGTAACCGGGTCGTCACCGTCGATATTGACGAAACCAAAATCGAAAATCTCAAAAAGGGCATTTTGCCCATCTATGAACCCGGTTTGTCGGAATTGGTCGAGCGGAATGTGAAAGCCGGACGACTGAGCTTCACCACATCCTATGAAGAAGGGTTGCAAGGCGCAAAATATGTGTTTATCTGCGTCGGTACGCCGGAAGGTGTCGATGGCGAGGCCGATTTGAAATATGTGCGTTCTGCCGCACAGACCATCGCCAAAGCAATGGATCATCCGCTTATCATCATCAATAAATCCACTGTGCCTGTCGGGACAGGCGACTGGGTGACGGAAATCGTCCGCAAAGCCCAGCCCACCCCGATTGACTTTTCTGTCGTGAGCTGCCCGGAATTTTTGCGGGAGGGCGCGGCAATCGCCGACTTCCTCAACCCTGATCGCGCGGTTTTCGGTTCGACCAATCGCGAAGCTGCCGAAGCTGTCGCCGAATTGTATGAACCGCTCAATGCGACCACCGTCATCACCGATTTGCGTACCGCCGAGATGATTAAGTATGCGTCTAATGCGTTCCTCGCTACGCGCATCAGTTTCATCAACGAAATCAGCATCATCTGTGAACGGCTCGGCGCGGATGTCGAAGAAGTGGCGCGCGGCATGGGCATTGATAAGCGCATCGGGCCGCATTTCTTGAAAGCAGGCGTGGGGTATGGCGGGTCGTGCTTCCCCAAAGACGTGAAAGCACTGGCGTACATGGCGCAAACTCACGGGATGCACCCACAGCTCCTTAACGCTGTGATGGAAATCAACGACTTCCAGCGCAAACACATCATCCTCAAGCTGCGCGATATGCTCGATGGCGTTGAGGGCAAGACCGTCGGCCTGCTCGGATTGGCCTTCAAAGAAAATACCGACGATGTGCGCGAATCACCCTCGCTGACCGTCGCCCGCTATTTGCTCAATCAGGGCGCAACGGTGAAAGCATATGACCCGGTGGCGATGGAAAACGCGGGCAAAGAGGTGCGCGGTATTCAACTCTGTGGCGACCCCTACGAAGTGGCTGAAGGCGCTGATGCACTCGCCATTCTCACCCCCTGGAATGAATTCAAGCAGTTGGATATGGCGCGCGTCCTCAAGAGCATGAAGCAGCCGATTCTGGTCGATGGACGCAATATGTACGCCCCTGAAGACATGCGCGAACTGGGCTTTGTCTATCGCGGTGTGGGGCGCGGTTATAACGGTGAGGGCATCGTCTACGACGAAGAGACCGAAGCGGTGTAACCACTTTTACCTTTCCGCATCCTCAACAGAGGTACACCACCGTGTGCCTCTGTTTTTTTGCATCGCTGACTTTGTGACCAGGATTGCGACGTCGAATGCGTCACACAGGACGATGGCATCCATCGCTGCTTTTGCCGCTTCACAATAACATAGCATTAGAAAATTGGTCACTGTAGTTGAAGTCGCCTCTGGATTGTCCTATAATGCGACATCTAAAATTCCTTTTACACTGCGGGTTCTGCGAGCATGTTAATTAAGTATTGGAGTCTGACCGTTGAGTGAAGTTATACGGACTGTATTGGGCAATGGATTAACAGTTTTATTGAAAGAGACCCACACCGCTCCCGTCACCAGTTTTTGGGTGGCGTATCGCGTGGGCAGTCGCAATGAACCCACTGGCAAAACGGGCGTCTCGCACTGGGTCGAACATATGATGTTCAAAGGCACAGACAAATTTCCGGCAGGTGTGCTGGACAAAGAGATAGACCGCAACGGTGGTCAGTGGAATGCGTTTACGTCGATGGATTACACGATGTATCACGAAACCTTACCCGCAGACCGCATTGGCATCGCCCTTGAAGCCGAATCTGACCGGATGATGAACGCCAAATTTGATATAGAAGAGGTCGAATCGGAACGGACGGTC
>CAZTLI010000336.1:0-6210 GCA_964614375.1 uncultured Anaerolineaceae bacterium | reverse complement strand
GTGTGATTTGTGAGGAGGTCGAACGTGCGACAGGTGCAAAACACAGCACCGTCATTTTGCTGCGGCCTACCGATGAATGGACGCATCCTGACCGTCCAGAGGTATTACGCCGTATCGGCAGTCCTGACCTTGGCGACCAGTTAGCCGATATTGAACGTGAGGCTATCACACGCGGTGCAGACCCTGTGCTGGTTGCAAATTATGAAATTAGCACCTTGAAACCGCTGAAATCGACCATGAATTCAGCTATTGCCGCCGCTGTGCTCTACATTGACCAGGTTGTGGGTGTTATTCATCTGTTTGACGAGAGTCCGGGTCGCTTTGATGATCGTGCCGCAGCGTTCTTGATGACGATGGCGACGAAGGCGTCGATTGCGTATGGGAATGATGTGCGCTATCGTGAACAGCTCGAAAGTAGTGAACGTCTGCGCCGGCGTGTTGACCAACTGAATCGCATATTTGAACTCGGTCAAATGCTTCAAAGCAGTGCCGACCCGGTGATGATTTTAGAAGCTATTGCCTATAGTGTTCAGCAGAGTGTTGGCTTTGATGTCGTCGTCATGTTGTTGGCAGACCGGAAATCCGGCATGTTACAACGTGTGGCGCACGCAGGGATGCCGTTGCAGTCCTTTGAAGAGTCCCGGTCTTTGACCTTCCCGCTTGACCAGGCAACAGAAATGCTCAAAGAACAATATCGCATCAGCGAATCCTATTTCTTCCCAATGGAAGAGGTGGAAGATTGGCATGTCGCTGGTATGTCTGCGATGGGAACGGCATTTGATGGCAGTCGTACCCTTGATGGACGCGGTAAAGATGCCTGGCATGATGGCGATATGCTGCTGGTGAAGTTGAACAGCGCCGGTGGTGATTTATTGGGCGTGATGAGCCTCGATAGACCGCATAACAATCGCCGGCCTGACCGCAGTGTGATTGAGGTGCTCGAAATTTTTGCCCATCAAGCCTCAACCACGATTGAGAATACGCGCCTCTATCAGCGCAGTCTTGAAAACGCTGAACAAGAGATTCGTCTGAACGAAATTGTGGAGACAATCTCGAGCACACTTGACCGCAGCGAAATCATCGAATCAGTCGCGCAGGGAACCCTCAAGCTGCTGCCATTCGACCACATTACGGTTGTGCTGCGCCATGAGGAATTTGGCTATGATGTCTATCGCGTAGAGGCTGACGCCGACACCGCGAAAATATCCGCTGCTGAACATCGCCTCGAATTGGGTAACACCGCCCTTTCGCGCACGCTGGATGATCGGGTTGACCATCTGTATCGCGTCGGCGATAAGGATGGCGCGAATTTCGAGGATTTACAGGCATGGCAGCAGCGTGGTGAATACGTATCGCTGGTGCTGCCCTTGCTGACGGGTGGTGAGACACTCGGTGTGATGCACCTCGGTAGTAATGATGAACACACATGGCAGACGTATAGTGAACTGCGGGCGCTTCTGCGACGTTTAGCCCAGATAATGGCGAGTTCTATTCAGAATTCGCGCCTGTTTAATCGGGCCGTTAATCTCCAGGTTCTGACCGATTCGGTGGTGCAATCGATCCAGCAGGGTATTGTCGTGCTGGATAATTCAGGCCGTATCATCAGCGCCAACGAATTCATGCAGAGTCAATATGGCTGGACGAGTGATGCCACGCGCCGCGATCTCTTCGACTATCAACCAGCATGGAAAGATATTCTGTATGAAGACCTGAGGATAGTGCTCGAAGAAGGCATTCATCGTGAGCGTTTTGGGCATACATCCCAACAACCGGACGATATTAGTCGGGTGCAGAATTTCTATATTTATCCCCTGCATACGGCACAGCAGATTCAAGGCGCAGTGCTGCTGGTCGAAGATGTCACCGAACGCACGTTGCTGGAACAGAACATTCAAACCCGCGCCAGTCAGCTGCAAGCGTTGACCGATGTATCCACACGCATTACGGCGTCGTTGGAACGCGATGAGGTCATTTCGCTGGCATTGGAAGAAATGGGTCAGATTGTTGACTGCGACATGATTACCATGTGGCGGCGCAACGGCTCATACATGGTGTTGGAAGGGGCACATAACATTCCCGAAGACGACTATGAGCTAGGGATGCGTATCCGCTTTGCCGAAAACGAGCGCACACGGCAATTGGTCGAAAGTCAACGCGCGATTGTCGTTTCGTCAGAAGAGGGCATTAAGGATAATTTTGTGCCCGGTGATCCCTACACCAAGAGTTGGCTGGGGGTGCCGTTGGTCAATCACGGGCATGTGGTCGGCATGGTTGTCATTAATAATCGCCAACCCAATTATTATGAAAGCCCATCCGACCAGAACGTCGCCTTCGCTTTTGGTAGTCAGGTCGCGATTGCGCTGGCGAACGCCGACCTCTTCGAGCAGATGTTTGATCGTACCAATGAACTCGGAACGCTGCTCGAAGCGGCTCAAGCAACATCCCTGACCCTCGATTTGGAACAGGTCTATCGCACGATTGTGGAGTTGATGTTTAGTGCGCTGGAGATGGACGATTGTGCCATCATGATTTGGGATGAGGTGGATAACGAATTGGTGGTGCAGGTCGATATGAATCGCAATGGCGACCCGGACCGCATCACGCAGAAAGGCACAACCTTTGACCTGCGACAATATCCTGCGCGTATGCAGGCGCTGCGCGACCGCGAAGTGGTTGTGATTTTGAATAATGAAGACGAAGAGGAGGGGGATACCCCGTTCCCACAAGAAGTCGAAGAACTGCGCGAATTTGGGGATGGCGCTCGGCTGCTCGTTCCGCTGGTGATTCGGGACCAATCTATCGGCCTCATTCAACTGGAACAACAAACCCGTGACCGTGCTGTCACCCAGCAAAAAGTGCGTTTGGCACAGGCGCTCGGTTCACAGGTGGCGATTGCTATCTATAATGCGCGTCTATCTTCTGAAACCACGGCCAACTTTGAGGAACTGCTCACGATTAATGCGCTGAGTCGCGCAATTTCCTCAACTTTGAATTTGGAAGACATGCTGGAAATTGTGCGTGATCAGGTGGCGCCGATTACCGAAGCCAATGAATTCTATCTAGCGCTCTATGATGCCGAAACAGAGGAAATTACTTTCCCGCTGGTGGTGCTGGAAAATCAAGAACATACGTGGCCCGTGCGTAAACTCGGCAGTGACGAAGTTTCTTACATCATCAAGAATCGTCGTACCCTCACACTGGGCGCAGATTATTATAGTCTGGACGAATTGCGTCGGAGCATGGGCATTGCCAATGGTGAAGGCGATGTGAAGAGTTATATGGGCGTGCCGCTTGAATCGGCGAACGAAGTCATGGGTGTGTTGGCGGTACGCGATAGTAAGCGTACTCGCGCCTTTGATGTGAATGTGGAACGCATTCTCTCGACAATTGCGTCCCAGCTTGGTGCAGCGATTCAAAATGCGCGATTGTATACCCGTATTACCAACTTTGCCGATGATTTGCATCGGGTTGTTGAAGAACAAACCCGCGAACTCGAAGATGAACGTGACCAATTGGATACGCTCTATCAAATTACGTCTGAATTGTCGCGGACATTGGAAATGGATCGCCTGTTGAATCGGGCGTTGGGTATGGTGGCGAAGGCGGTGAATGCCGATGATGGGGCTATCATGCTCAGTAATCCGATCACGGACAAGCTGTACAGCCGTGCGACCTTACACCCCATTCCATCGACAGGCAATGGCGATAGTGAATATCCTGCACATCCAGCAGAAGGGTTAGCCACCTGGCTTATCCAGAACGAGCATGTGCTGGTAATACCCGATTTATACGAGGCAGAATATTGGGATAAGGATGCCCCCGGCGCTGCCGAATGGCGTAGTGCGCTGGCAGTCTTGCTCGAAACCAATGACGACATTCAGGGTGTTATGGTGATGCTCAGTCGCGAGGTTGCCGCCTTCTCCGAATCGCAGCTTAAATTGCTGGTTGCAGCCGGCAATCAGGTCGCGTTCCAGATAAACAATGCCGAACTTTATCAGCTCATTCGCGAACAAGCCGAGCGTTTGGGGACCTTGCTGCGGGCAGAGCAGGAAGAAGCCGAACGCAACTCCGCTATTCTGGAAGGCATTGGTGATGGCGTGGTGCTGTCGGACGCGAATGAGATAGTGGTATTGTTCAACAATGCGGCGGAACGGATATTACAACTACCGCGCGAGCAGGCCGTTGGTCAATCGCTGGGTGAAATCGCCCGTGTGTATGGTGACATGCCCGCATTATGGGCGAATGCGATTGGGGCGTGGTCGCTGCGTGTGCGAACAAATCCTGATGAAGATTTCACAGACCGCCGTCTCGATCTCGGTGATACTGTGGTCAGTGTAAATCTGTCGCCTGTCTATATTGGCGATCAATTCCTCGGCACAGTATCGGTATTCCGTGACATTACCCGTGATGTTGAAGTCGAACGTATCAAGAGTGAGTTTATCACCCGTGTGTCGCATGAATTCCGCACACCTCTCACACCGATTAAGGGTTATACCGACTTGCTGTTGATGGGCGCGGCGGGGCAGCTTAGCGACCAGCAAGACAATGCACTTGGCAAGATTAAGAGCAATGTCGAACGGTTGACAGGTCTCGTGGATGATGTGCTGCGAATTGCGAACATTGATCGGGGTGAGCGTGCGATTTTCACACAAATTAATCTCAACGAATTGGTGAATGATGTGGTCACGGGTATTGGCAATCGGGTGCAAAATGCCAATAAGAATATCACCACGACGGTAAAGATAGGTGACGATGTGCCCGATATTGAAGCGGATCGCGATAAACTGAGTCAGGTCATTACCAACATTGTGGAGAACGCCTTTAATTACACCCTTGCCAATGGTAAGATAGATGTGCGTGTGAGCATGGATGCAGAAAAACATCGCGTACAAATCCAGGTTGCAGATTCGGGTCTGGGTATTCCTGAGGAATTCCACGATAAAATCTGGAGGCGCTTCGAACGCTATGATGACCATGCTGTCGAACTGGATGTAGCGGGCACGGGTCTCGGGCTTGCGATTGCCAAAGAACTGGTGACCCTGCATCATGGCGATATCTGGTTTGAATCCGAAGTGGGCAAAGGGACAACGTTCTATGTGTCGCTGCCAGTACGACAGGCGCGGCGCGTGACATCGACGCTAGAAGCTGTAATTGCCGATACGGGGACACTAGGGGAGTAGGCATGGCGCATATTCTGGTCGCCGAAGATGAGCGAGACATCCGGGAATTAATTGCCTTTACGCTAACGTTTGCTGGTCATCAAATTACACAGGCTGCTAATGGTGCGGAGGCTGTCGATAAAGCACAAGCGGAAAAACCAGACCTCATTATGATGGATGTGCGGATGCCGAAGATGACCGGGTATGAAGCCTGCCGTCAGATGAAACAAATGGATGAGTTGAAAAACATCCCGGTTGTTTTTTTATCGGCAAAGGGACAGGATGAAGAAGTGCAGACGGGTATCGAAGCAGGCGCGATTGCCTATATTCTGAAACCGTTCGCGCCCGATGAATTAACACGCCGTGTCGGTGAAATTTTGCAGCAAATTGACGGTGCTAAGTGACTATGATTTGCACCCCATTGATGAGAGCTGATGGTTTATGAGTGCCATAACGGTTAGCGGTGATCTAGTCCATTATGAGGTGCTGGGACGCGGACGCCCGGTGATACTGGTTCACGGGTGGATTGGTTCATGGCGCTACTGGATTCCGACAATCCAACAGTTGCAGATGAAATATCGCGTCTATGCGATAGATTTGTATGGATTTGGGGATTCAAGCAAAAATGCCGAGCGGTATAGCCTCAAACATCAAGTAGACCTGTTGGATAAATTTATGTCCGATTTGGGGTTGCCCAAGGCGGCGGTGATTGGGCATGGTCTTGGCGCGCTGGTGTGTTCTACATTTGCTGCCCAGAATCCAGATAAAGTGGCTCGAATGCTCATTGCGGGCGCACCGTTGTTCGATCCAGGGGACTTGAGCGAACGAAATCCCGCCGGCCACCGTGTCCTATTAACCGGTGATCGCGCGGCGCAAGCGGCTACACTCGAAGCGTTGAAGTCAACCATATCACCGCCGTCGCCTCCAACATCATCTCCAACTACGACAGCGAGTACAGATGACAACGTTGACGATTCTGAAGCCAACGATGATTTGTCCGATCATGAAAAACCGACGATTATCCGCATCGACAAAGATGCCCGCGCACGGC
>CAZTLI010000335.1:0-6235 GCA_964614375.1 uncultured Anaerolineaceae bacterium | reverse complement strand
ATTCCAGAAACGGATGGATCGCATCGAATCCTCGCGCAATGCGTCATTGGATGAGATATATCGGATGACTCATTCAGTCATTGATGCCGACGATGCCTAGAGTCGGATGGTAAAATTAGTCCCCTGTTTCCGGGTGAAATCTGCATTAAGTCAGTGTTGACATGGGGGCAGGGGTTTGCTATGATTTTCCTCTACGATGCGGGGTGGAGCAGAGGCAGCTCGTTGGGCTCATAACCCAAAGGTCACAGGTTCGAATCCTGTCCCCGCTACTCAATTCCCAATTCTAAGGCATTAAGCATTGATTTAGGATTGGAAAAATATTGATGGTGATGTAGCTCAGATGGTTAGAGCGTTCGACTCATAATCGAAAGGTTCGCAGGTTCGATCCCTGCCATCACCACCACAAGCCTTTCTTAATGGAAGGCTTTTTTGTTGTCAATTTTTGTATATCTGACGATACCCTTTTGTGTCTATAAGATAGGTGTTTGCGATGATTAAACGTGATACGAGAGAAAAAGCACAGCAATTACGACGTGAAGGTTGGTCGGTCAGTGAGATAAAAGATGAATTGGAAGTTTCGCGCGGATCCGTTAATTGGCGGATTTGCGCGATGTACCTCTTGAATGCTTTAACAAAGTTCAAGTCAGGAAGGGTAGTGATACCCGGCGTAATCGACTCGAAAATGGTGTATGTGCGATCCGTATTTATCGCACTGAGCTGGCGCAACATACCTTCGGCGCGATACAGGAATATGGTGGATTTGACAATCCCGATTGGCTGCTATAGAAGCAAACTGTACCATTGGTCATTTTGGGTCATTCGAGATTCGCTATAATTGCGGGCTGGTATCTATACGTCACATAAAGGAGAAGCGTGTTGTGAATATTCGAGCCGCGATTGCGGAATTGATTGGGACGTTTACGCTGGTGTTTGTGGGGGCGTTTGCTGTCGTTGTGACGGGTGTGTCCGGGTCAAATGCAAATGTCGTCGTGCCTGCATTAGGGCATGGCCTGATCGTGGTGGGGATTATCTATGCCTATGGGCATATTTCGGGCGCGCACGTCAACCCGGCGGTGACTGCGGGATTACTGGTAGGCGGAAAAATCAAAATCAATGATGCTGTCGCTTATTGGGTGGCACAGTTTGTTGGGGGGATCGCGGCTGCATTATTGCTGGTGGTCATTCTGCCTGACCCCGGCAATTATGGTCAAACGATAGGGAGTTTGACAGCATCAAATGTCTGGCAAGCGGCAGCGCTCGAAGCGGTGCTGACGTTTTTCCTTGTGAGCGCGGTCTATCAGGCGGCGGTGTTCGGCAAGGCAGGCAATCTGGCGGGTGTGGCGATTGGTTTCACACTGGCGGGGTCGATTCTCGCGGGTGGAGTCTTCACGGGTGCATCACTCAACCCCGCGCGGACATTGGGGCCAGCATTAGCAGCCGGCGACTTTAGTTATGTCCCTGCTTATTTGCTCGGCATCTTTGCCGGGGGCATCATTGCGGGTCTGGTGCAGACCTATATCGTGAAATCTGACTAACGCGAAACAAGAATCATGAAAAACGGGCGACCTCCATAACGAGGCCGCCCGTTTGATTTAGTCTTCGTCATCCGGCAAATCGACGCGGATGCACAGTTCTTCCAATTGACCCGGTTCGGGTGCGGACGGAGCCTGTGCCATCACATCTGAACCAGTCTGGGATTTGGGGAAAGCGATGACCTCGCGGATATTGGGTTCGCCGGCCAGCAGCGCCACCACGCGATCCAACCCCCACGCGATGCCACCATGCGGCGGTACGCCATACTCAAAGGCTTCTAAAATGTGCCCGAACTGCGACATCGCCAGCTCGGTGGTCTTGCCGATTAACGGGAACATTTTCTCCTGTAAGGCGCGGTCATGGATACGGATGCTGCCGCCAGCGACTTCATGCCCGTTGCAGACCATATCATATTGCGAACCCCGCGCCGCGCCGGGGTCACTCTCGAGCAGATGGACATCTTCTGGCATGGGCATGGTGAACATATGCTGCGATGGATCCCAGCGTTTGTTTTCTTCGTCCCAATAAAACATCGGGAAGTCCACGACCCAGCAGTAAGCCAGCACATTGTCGTCAATCAAGCCTAATTCTCGCGCTAAATGCGGGCGCAGGGCGTCGGTCACGGCATAGACTATCTCGCGGAAATCGGACATAAACAGCAGCAAGTCACCGGGCTGAGCATCGACCAACTCAAACAATTCGAGCTTCTGTTCAACGGTGAAAAATTTGCCGATTGGCCCCTTGACTTCGCCTTCCGGTTCGGTGGGCATCGCCATCCACGCCAGTCCCTTTGCGCCAGCTTTTTTAGACATATCTTCAAGTTCGGCAGTGACTTTACGCAATTGCGTGCCGCTGAGTTGGCCCGCCATACCGGGTGCGCGGATGACCTTAACCGGCTTGCCCGCTGCGACATTTTCCACAAACACGCCGAAACCGCTCTTACCCGCCATTTCACTGACATCAATCGCGCGAAGGTCATAACGGATGTCGGGACGGTCATTGCCGTAGAGTTCCAGCGAATCTTTGTACAGAATGTGTGGGAACGGTTCTTGCTGGATGCGTTTATCCGGCGCGACGGTCTTGACCAATTGAGTCATCATCGCTTCGTTAAGCTGCATGACATCTTCGCGTTCGACAAAACTCATTTCGAGGTCAAGTTGTGTGAATTCGGGCTGGCGTTGACCGCGCAGGTCTTCATCGCGGAAGCAGCGCGCAATCTGAAAATATTTTTCGTAACCGCCAACCATCAACAATTGCTTTAACTGTTGGGGCGATTGGGGCAGGGCATAGAACTTGCCCGGTTGCAATCGACTGGGCACGAGGAAGTCGCGCGCGCCTTCCGGCGTGGTTTTGAAAAGTATCGGTGTTTCGATTTCGACAAAACTGCGTGCATCCAAATAATCCCGTATGAATTTAATCGCTTTATGCCGCAATACGATATTGCGCTGCATTTTCTGACGCCGCAGGTCGAGATAGCGATGCTTCATCCGCAGCGATTCGTCCAGACCTTCTTTTTCAATCCGCTCGTCATCGTTCAGATAAAACGGTGGATTTTTGGAGGTGTTGAGCAGCATCATCTTATCTGTATACACATCAATTTTGCCGGTTGGCAGCTCAGAATTTTCTGTACCCGCCGGGCGAATACGGACGTGTCCGGCGACCTGTACCACATACTCATTGCGAACCGTATTGGCGATGGCGTGAGCGTCGGGCGCGTGTTCCTTATCAATGACGATTTGTGTAATGCCCCAGCGATCGCGCAGGTCAATGAAGATGAGGCCGCCCTGATCACGGCGACGATTGACCCAGCCTGCCAGCTTGACCTGCTGACCATTATTTTCTGTACGGAGTTCGCCACACGTATGTGTCTTCAACATGATTCTGCCGCTCCTTATCGGCGATAACGAGTTATTAGGGTTCACAACGTATCATAACAGATACATTGATGATTGCAAGCCAGTAAATGCTGATGGAATAAGGAAGAAGGATAGCATGAGGCCGTAAAATCATAAATAGGCATTCTGAACAGGCTTCCACGACAAACTTGCACAAGTCACAGTCTGCACTTGAAAAGGCGCGGTTCTCCGATACACTTCCCCGCGTACTAGCGACGATGGACAATTGCATGGATAATGACAAGTCAAATCAGAGTGAATGGCGCTTCTGGCTCTGGGATTTATTCTCGGAAGACTATACCTTTAGCAAGCGACATCTGGGTATATTGATGACCGCTATTGGCATATCTGGCTTTCTGGCGATTATCGCGATTGATGTGCTGGATGTGGGACGCGAAGGTGGTATCGGCCCCGCCCAGCGATTGGCGCTGCTGGCGATGGTCGGGATTGCGCTGGTTGGACTGAGCCTGATTCCCCTCGGAGACGACCCGGCGTGAACGACACTCAATCGACTACTACTCTGACAGTTTCTCCCTTGCTGCACCATGTCAATCGTGTGTTACTCCTTGTGGCGCTGCTGGTGCTGGTTGGCTATTTCCTCGTGTATGTCGTCTATGCAGTCAACCTGATGAACTTCCCCTTTGATTATGATCAGGGTGAAGGATTTGAACTGGTCGATACCATTATGTTCAGTCAGGGACAGTGGCCTTATCAAAATACCGACACATATCCATTTTATTCCAGCAATTATCCGCCGTTATTTCATGTGCTAGGCGTGCCGTTTGTATGGCTGTTTGGCCCCGCCTACTGGTATATGCGCTTACTCAGCTTTATCGGGACGTTGATTACGGCGACGGCAATTGGCTACGCCGTATATCGCGACGGTCTGCTGCGCGATGGTCGTGGGCACAACTACATCGCTGTGTTATCTGGTCTGGCATTTCTGGCGTCGAACATGGTCTATCATGTGGGGCCGCTGGTACGCCAGCACATGACGATGGTGATGTTTGAGACGCTGGCGGTGGTCATTCTGGCGCACGCCAATGAAATCGAAAATACGCGGAAACGCCGCCGGATACTCATTTTCGGGTTGGGACTGCTGATTGCCGGGGGCTATACCAAGCAGCTTGCAGCGATTACTGCGATTGCTGTACTGGTGTGGTTGTTCATCCGGCAGCCGCGTCGCGCTGTGGTTTATGGGATAGGTTTTGCGGTAGTCGGGGTGGGGATATTCGGTTGGCTCTATGTTGCGACAGGTGGCGAGTGGTGGCGGCAGACGGTTGTCGCCAATGTCAACACTTTCTATCCTGATCAAGCGATTGGCTTATTCCGATTGTGGTTTGGGCTGCACGGATTCCTGATTATTCCGGCGCTGTTCTTTGTGGTCTATGAATTCTATTTTGACCGATTATCAGTTTATAGTGTCTGGTTTATTGCGGCGACAGTGCTCGGCGGGATTGGTTCGGGGGCGTGGGGCGCGGGCGACAGCTATTTTGCTACGTCGATTGCAGCGCTGTGCATCCTCAGCGGCTTATTCGCATCGCGGACATTAAGTGGCGCATGGCGCTTCCGTGAGAATTATCTCTATTATGTGTTGATTGCGCCAGTGCGTCCGTTCGCACGCCAGATTCTTGCGGGGGGATTGCTCGTTATTCCGCTGCTTTATCTGGGTTATGGACGGGCAGTATTGCATCTACCGACACAGGGCGCGGTATTTTCGGAAATTGCGGATGTGTTCGGTCTGGAATCCAACGCCGTCAATGGGTTTTATGATTCAGCGGGACGTATTGCTGGAGGCTATGCCAATATCGGTCACTTTGTGACTCAAGATGACATTGACTCAGGCTGGGAAATCGTTGCGATGATGCGCGCAGCCGACGGCCCGGTATTGAGCGAGGAAGCCGGCTTCAGTTTGATGGCAGGACGCGATGTTATCACCAATCCGACGCAGCTATTGAATTTGTGGCGTGCAGGATTGTTCGACGGTACAGAACTCATCCGCATGATTGAAAATCGCGAGTTTGCATTTATCGTGTTGCGTGCCCAATTTTATCCGCCCGAAGTGCTGGTGGCAATTAGCGAACACTATACATTTGACCATGAGATCCACATGAATGGTTTTGACTACATCATTATGATACCGCGCAGTCAGCCAGCGGTAGTGCATAATCCTTAGTCATCGTAGTCAAAGCGTGAAGGTCGGCGATCTGACTTTATCAACCCGATTGGGCGGCGTTGTAACAAGAAATCAGCCTCGTTTCGCATCTGCCGCATCAGGCTTTCAACAGACCGTTCTAGCAGGTCGAGCGTCACTTCGGTCTGGCGTTCATGGGCGGCAAGCATCCGGGCGTGGAGTGCTACTTCGCGCACGAATGCCCCCGGCTGCCCGGTCAAGCGGGCCACGACCTCAACATGCTCTTCTTTCCACTGGTCAGCCATATAGTGGCGCAGCATCTTCTCCGCCAGATTATCATCTTTAATCGTCGGGATGATGAAAATGCGATCCAACCGTCCCGGACGTTTGACAATGCGTTCATCAATTGCTTCAGGATAATTCGTCGTTGCCAGTAAGAGCGACCCCTGCGGATTATTAGGTGATTCGACACCATCCAGCACATTCAAGATGCGCGCTTTGTCATCACCCCGTAGATAGGCATCCAACTCTTCGACAATCAAGAGGGTTGGATAACGGGCTGCTGCCACCGCCTGGAATGCGCGCTGGATTTTCTCGAAGGTTGCGCCGTCGCGGTCAGACCCGGAGACATAGACGACAATACGCCCTTTGTTGAGCGCATGTTTTGCCATCG
>CAZTLI010000334.1:0-6237 GCA_964614375.1 uncultured Anaerolineaceae bacterium | reverse complement strand
ATTGGCGCGGACGCAGTGGGGATGTCCACTGCCCACGAGGTGCTTGTTGCCCGGCATGTAGGAATGCGCGTCATGGCTTTCTCTGGCATCACCAATCAGTGCATTGATGACCCGGATACAGACCGGGAAACCAATCATGAGGAGGTACTGCAAGCGGGTAAAGTCATTGTCCCGCGTTTGACGACATTACTGACAGGACTATTGCGGGCACTATCAGCATGACCACGATCATTTTTTTGATTGAGCAGTTATCACCGGGCATTTTTATCCTCTGCCTTGTGGGCATCCTGTGGAATGGACGCAAACTCCTGGTTGTGCGGCGTGAGTATCGCGCGACACGCTTTGAGTTGGAACGTGATTTATCGCGTAATCGACAAGGCAATCTGCTCACCACCATCATTCTCTTATTTGAGTTCATCCTCATCGTTCTAGGCATTCAATTGCAAGTCGCACCCACTATCCGAAACATTCAACCCGCAGAGGTGGCGGTGATCAATACCAACGAAATTGAAGACGGGGAATACGCCACATTCACGCCCGCCGCCCCGCAACCTGTTGATATTGCCCCTGTGCCACCCATAGGCGAAGAAGAAACCATCATTCAAGCCACACCAACCCTAACGCCAACACCTGTCGGCACGATTGTCCCCAATCCCCCCCCCAGTGTGGGTTGTGATGAACCGGGTGCGACACTGGAAATTCCTGTCAATGGATTGAACGTATTTCAGGTGATTCCGGTGCGTGGGACAGCCTTTGCGGACAATTTTGCTTTCTATAAAATCGAGATTCGCGGACCCGGCACCCTGGGCAGCTATATCGTGCTGGATACGCGGCAAAATCCGATTACAGAAACTGCCGAACTCTATCAATTCAATCCCGCCCCATTTGAACCCGGCGCTTACGAATTCCGCCTGGCCGTGTTCGACATTACCCAGACCCTGCGCGCATCCTGCATGGTCAACATCAATATTATCGAACCGCCGCCGACGCCTACACCTATTACGCAACAATAGAATGGACTCACTTGTGCCTGAGCAAAAGCAGGATGAACGACCTATACTGGGAATAATCGGGGCTGGCAAAGTTGGCCGAACACTCGCTCGATTACTTTATAATCAGGGGTACACGATTGCAGCCGTACACAGTCGTACACCCGCCCACGCTGCCCAGTTGGCGCGCAAGGTAGAGGCCATCGCCGTAGATACGCACGCAGCAGTGATCGACCACGCCCAACTCACGATATTAGCGGTGCCCGATGACGCAATCGAAATCGTCGCCGAATCGCTGTGTTGTAATGTGAATGGCAAAGCGATTATCCATACTTCGGGGGCACATGATGCGGGTGTGCTAGCACATCTCAAGGAAGAAGGGGCGATGGTCGGAGGCTTGCATCCGGCCTTTCCTTTCTCCGATGTAGAGCGTGCGATTGCCACACTACCGGGCGCGACCTTTGCGCTGGATGCGACAGAACCACAGCTCATAGACTGGTTGAAAGGCGTTATCACAGCACTTAACGGGGAAACAATTATGATACCACCGGGTGGAAAAGGGCTATATCATGCCGCGCTGGTGATTGCGAGTAATTATACGGTATCTTTGTATGCCATCGCCGCGCGCTTGCTCGAAAGTATTGGCGCGAATCGTCGGATTTCACACAATGCGCTCAATGCCCTTCTGCGCGCTACCGCTGATAATCTAGTCGCACAGGGCGTACCAGATGCACTTACCGGGCCACTGGTACGTGAAGACATCGGGACAATCGAAACGCATTTAAATGCGCTGCCAGATGACATTGCACAGTTGTATAAAATGCTGGCGCGACAATCCTATGGTATGTTGATTGAGCGCGGTATTCCCACTGATGAAATAGAAGCAGTCTTACAACAGGATGAAGAACATGCGATTAACCATACGCGACATCCAGAAGATGAAGGATGAGGGCAAACGCATCCCGATGCTCACGGCTTATGATGCGATTAGTGGACGTGTAGCAGAGGCAGCAAATGTGCCCATGATATTGGTCGGCGATACGCTGGGCATGGTCGTACAGGGTCATGATTCAACCATCCCCGTCACGCTTGAGCATATGATTTATCACAGTGAAATCGTGGTGCGTGTCACCAAAACACCGCTTATCGTTGGGGACATGCCCTTTATGAGTTATCACATCAACGCCGAACAAGCCCTGCAAAATGCGGGACGTTTGATGCAAGAGGCAGGTGTTGGCTGCGTCAAACTCGAAGGTGGCGAATTTATGGCCCCAACGATTGCCCGAATTGTGCAATCAGGCATTCCCGTCATGGCCCATATTGGTCTCACTCCCCAGAGTGTTAATCAATTTGGGGGTTTTCGTGTGCAGGGACGGCATCTCGAAGCCGCGCGCCAGCTCATTCGCGATGCCGAAGCCGTGCAGGACGCGGGCGCATTTGCCGTTGTGCTCGAACTCGTGCCGCTGCAATTGACCCGGATAATTACCGAACGACTGCATATTCCCACCATCGGCATTGGCGCGGGCATTCACTGCGACGGACAGGTACAGGTCTTCCATGACATACTGGCGCTGTTTGAGGCATTTGTCCCTAAACATACGACACAATTTGCAAAAATCGGCGACATGATGCGAACAGCAGTCACAGAATTTGTTGAAGCAGTCCAGGCCGACAAGTTCCCGACTGATGCCAACAGCTTTTCGATGAGTGACGAAGTGATACAGCAGCTTCTGGCAGAAGCAGGATAATAAACTGTGGAAGTGGTCGATAGCATAGACGCATTACGAGCAGCGCGACCGCGCTTGAAGGGTGGTGTTGGGCTTGTGCCGACGATGGGCGCGCTGCACGATGGGCATTTATCATTGGTCGCGGCAGCGTGCGACGATAACGACTCCGTGATTGCGACGATTTTCGTCAATCCAACACAATTCGCACCAAATGAAGATCTCGCCGCCTACCCACGCGACTTGCCGGGCGACCTCGCCAAATTTGAAGCCGCAGGTGTTCATCTCGTATTCACACCTACCCCTGAAATGATGTATCCCCCCGGTTTCCAGACCTACGTCACGGTCGAGCAAGTGTCACAGGGACTTGAAGGCGCACAGCGTCCGGGTCATTTTCGCGGCGTGGCGACGATTGTGAGTAAGCTGTTCAATCTGACGCAACCAGACACTGCCTACTTTGGGCAGAAGGACGCGCAGCAAGTCGTTGTCATCCGCCAAATGGTGCGCGATTTGAACTTTCCACTCAATGTCGTCATTTGCCCAATTTTGCGCGAAGCGGACGGACTTGCAATGAGTTCGCGCAATGTTTATCTGACACCAGAACAGCGTAAGGCCGCGCCCGTTATTCACCGCGCGCTGAAAACCGCTGCTGATGCGTATAAGGATGGTGAGCGTAATGCCAGTCATTTGATCGCAACAGTAGAGGCAATCTTGAACAACGAACCCCAGGCCACACCCGATTTCATCGCCATCAACGACGCCAGAACACTGGCTCATGTCGATAAATTGGGCGAAGAACCTGTGCTGCTCTCAACCACTGTGCGAATTGGCACTGTGCGGCTACTGGATAATTGTCTGCTGCCCTATCATCTCAATACCCGTGATGGCGCAACATCGGCATTGGGCATCTAATAATATCGCTGCACAACCGTAGGACAATAGCTGGCGCAAACATGCTATACTGTTACTATCTGGCGATAGATAAGGGCTAAATGATGCTCGGATTCCTCGTTACCGCATTCTTTGTTATTTCAATCGTTACCGCTTTGGGCGCGCACCTGTTTATGCTCTACACTTTCCGCAAGTGGAATGAAATTGCCAATAGTGCCGGATTGACGGGACTAGAAGTGACTGAAAAATTGGTGCAATCCAGCGGCTTGAAAGCCCAATATGAAGCCATTGAAAAAGGCGGTGCAGACCATTATGACCCCGGTTCACACACCGTTCGTCTCACGAAACAATTCGCAGATACGGCCTCAGTAGCGGCGATGGCAGTTGCGGCACACGAACTTGGTCACGCCCAGCAGCACGAGGAAGGCGGGCAGCTTATCGCCCTGCACATGATACTCGCGCCATTCAGCCAGATTATTCCACCCATCTCCTATGGCCTAATTCTAGGTGGGATAGCATCGCAGCAGGAATTTCTGGTTATCCTCGGTATTGCCCTGTTTACGCTAACCGTCATTGCAATGGGCTTCACCCTACCTGTCGAGATTGATGCCAGCAAACGCGGTCTACGACTGTTAGAAGAAGGCGGATTTCTGAAGTTTCAGGAAGACATCAGCGGGGCGAAACGAGTCTTATTCGCGGCAGGCATGACCTATTTCGCGGGACTGGTGATGTCACTGGCGGTCTGGCTGCGCTATGTGACGATGCGAAGACGATAAACCATTTCTAAAATTAAACCTCCGACGGCGTGACGGGACTGTTCGCGCCGTTTTTGCTTCTAAAGCATCCATTTGCATCGTTTTACTCCTACATGAACCCTTGTCAACTGTAATTGACTGCTGTACACTGTTCCGTCCCCAAATTACCACATACACCAAAGGACAAACGGTTATGATTGTCGGTATGGACTTTGGCACTACTAATTCGGGCATGGCAGTGTTTGACGGTGATCAACTGCGTCTCATCCCTCTCGACCCGGCGAATGCCAATCCCCACGTCGCCCGCACCGCTCTGTATATTACAAATGATCGTAACGTCCATATTGGACGTGCCGCCACAGATGTCTACTATGAGCAAAACCTCAACCGCCCCTTCAAACTCGAACGGGTGCGCGTTGGCGAGGTTGAGATGACGTTCGCGGAAATCGGGACATTCATCCGCGATGTATATATCGAAAAAGACATCTATGCACCGGGACGCCTGTTCCTTTCATTCAAGACCGGGCTGGCCTCCACCCGCTATCTGGGCACTGTTGTAGGCAAGGAATATTACTTCCTTGAAGACATTATCGCCCTGTACCTATTTGTCACCCGCAAACGTGCCGAAGCCTTTTTACAAACCACGCTCGACACGATAGTGCTGGGTCGTCCAGTGCGTTATTCAGATGACCCTACACAGAATGCGCTTGCACAGGAACGGATGTTACAGGCAGTCTTTCGTGCCGGATATAAACGGGTCTATTTGCAGTATGAGCCGATTGCCGCCGCCTACGCCTATGAAACGACTATCGACCATGAGCAAAATGTCCTTATTTTTGACTTCGGCGGCGGCACACTGGACATCAGCATCATGCGGCTTGGCAATCCGAAGACGCGGCAGGTGCTGGGAACCGGCGGTATCCCCATAGCCGGCGATATATTTGACCAGAAAATCGTCCGCGCAAAGCTGCCCAAACACTTTGGCGAAGGCACGTCCTATCATCATGGCGATCAAGACTTGCCAATCCCGAAAACCTACTTCGAGGCGTTTTCCAACTGGCAGGACTTACTGGCCCTACAACTACCGGACACGCTCCATCCACTCAAAGAAATTGCCAAAACCGCCGACCAGCCTCGCAAGCTCAATGCACTCGTCAATCTCATCACCAGTCAATATGGACTAAAAATCTATGATGTCGCCGAAGCTGGCAAACGGGCTGTATCGAACAATCCGCTCTCGCTGCTAAACCTGGATGGACCGGGATTTAAAGTCAACGACTCGCTCACGCGCGGGGAGTTCGAGCGAATCATTCGCCCGGAAGTGCGGGCCATCGCAGCGAGACTTGATGAAGTAATTGACGAGGCCGGGCTACGATCCCACGAGATTGATGTCGTGATTCGGACTGGCGGTTCATCGCAGATTCCGGTCTTTATTGACATGCTGTGTGAACGCTTCGGACGCGACAAAGTGCGGGATATTGACGCCTTTAGCAGCGTAACTTCAGGATTAGGGTTAATCGCACATGAAGTCGAAGTCGGACAAAATCCGCTGCGAATGTATACACCCACTACACAATCCGGTGGCGATTATCTCGATAGTACAACGCAGGGCGGCATTCCCGTTGTGAATCTGGATATGATGCGCCAGATTGTGAGCGTGGTCGAAAGTCGCACACAAAGCGAACAATCCATGCTTGCCATTATTGGTCAAACAGACGGCGGACATCTACACACCACGCTGCGTCCTGCTGGCGAATTAACCCAAGAACTACCGTTGGAACGGTATGTGCTGCCCACACCGCAGCGTCCTACGGACATTGTGCGACCCGATGAACGCCTGCTATTGATGACCACCGAATACCGCGCGCTGCAAAAAAC
>CAZTLI010000333.1:0-6257 GCA_964614375.1 uncultured Anaerolineaceae bacterium | reverse complement strand
ATCATCGAACGTTCTGGTCATCGCTACAGCTACGAATTGTGCGGTGGCACGCATGTGAAAGAAACAGGCGAAATCGGCGCGTTTGTATTTACTTCGGAAGGGAGTGTGAGCGCCGGGATACGTCGTGTCGAGGCGCTGACAGGTCGCGCAGCGATTGCCTATATCCAGCAGCAGTTGGATACGCTGGAGCTTGTTGCCGCACATCTGGCAACAACACCCGATAACGCTGTACAACGTATTATTGCATTGCAAGAAGAACTGGCGCAGGTGCGTAAACTGAATACGGAACTGCAACGCCGATTGGCGAAGGTTGATTTTGATGCCATGCTCGTTAATGTGGAGCACATCAATGGTGTTGAAGCGTTAATTGCGCGTTTAGACGGTGTGCCGATGGATACCATGCGTGAAATGTCGGACTGGTTCCGTAACAAGGTCGAAAACGGGGTCATGGTACTTGGCAGTAATGTCGATGGTAAACCCCAGTTGCTTGTAGCGGTGAGCGATTCGCTGGTGAAAAAAGGGGTTAAAGCGGGCAATCTCATCAAACCCATTGCCGAAGTGGTTGGCGGTGGTGGTGGTGGACGCCCGACGATGGCGCAGGCGGGTGGCAGAGGCGCTTGATAAAGCCCGTCAACTGCTAGCACAGGGCTAAGTTGACTGATGGCAAAAAAGCCCGAATATGTACAGCTTGAAGCCGGCGACGATGTGCCTGCTGTTCGCGATAGACTCTCGTTTATACGCGGGCAGAATGTGCTGCTCATCTGGCCTGAAGAGGGTACGGCCCTCCAACGCAAACTTGACCTTGTACTCATTCAACGCGAGGCGCGACGGCGGGCACTGCGTCTGGCGCTGGTGACACATGATCCGGTTGTTATCAAACATGCCGACGAATTAAATATCAGCACGTTTGAAACCATAGGTGCGAGCGAACGCGGACGCTGGCGGCGAGGTCGCAGCAAAGTGTTTACCAGCCGGTTTCATCGCCCAGAAGATGAACCTGAACCTGATGATCTGGTCGAAGTTGCCAGCCGGGTGCGCGCCAGACTGCCCTCGATTTCGGGGATGCGTCGTAAGGTTACGCGAGTAGGCGTGTTTGTTGTGTTGTTAGTGACCTTGAGTGCTGTGGGGTATTTCGTTGGTCCAAGCGCAACAATTACGGTGCAGCCTGCCCGTCAAGTGATTAGTGTTGATGTCCCGATTATTGCCGACCCGGCAGTCACAAGTGTCAATCAGGCTGAAGGGATTATCCCCGCGACGACGATCCGCGTTGAAGTTCAGCAGACCAGCTCTATCGAAACAACAGGCACAGCGGAAACGACAGAAATCCTGGCTACCGGCACTGTCATTTTCCAGAATCAGACCAATGAACCGGTTGAAATCTCCGCAGGCACAACCGTCAGTACAAGTGCGGGTACACCCATACTCTTTTACACATCACAGGCCATTACTGTTCCGGCGGGGGTAGGGCAGCAAACCGAAGTGCAGGTCGAGGCGCGGGGTAATTCCAGCGGCGCAGTGGGCAACGTTGAGAGTGGGATGATTAACACCGTCATCGGCCCGCTGGAAAACCGTGTCACTGTGCGGAATCTCGCGCCGACTACGGGCGGTGCGACCCGTGTGCTGCCCGCAGTCAGTGAGGAAGACCGGAGTCGGTTGCGGTCTATTGTCCTCCAGCAAAGCCAGCAGCAGGCCTTTGTGGAGATGGAAGGAATGCCACGCCGTGAATCGCAATTTATCGTGATTGAAACGGTGCATGTGGCAGAAGAACGCGCCGACTGGACAATCTACAGCGCAGAAGTGGGCGAAGTCGCCGACACCCTCACACTGACGATGCGCGTCGCCGTCGAAGCCGTACTCGTCGATGAAGAATTTGCTCAACAGGTCGCTCGCACCCGTATGGAAGTGCCGCGTGGTCGTATCATTGTTGGACGGCCTGATTACGTGCGCGGTGGGCAGACTGTGGACGGCGCGTGGCGGGTTCATTTCACAATTACGGGCACCGCTAATGTCGTTGCACAAATCAATGCCGCGCAAGTCCAGGAACGCCTCGCGGGACTATCTCTGGAAGCGGCACAGACCTACCTCAATACCCAACTGGATATTGAACCCGGTTCGACACCACAAATCATCATAGCGCCTGACTGGTTTGGGCAAATGCCCATGCTGCCGATTCGTATCACAGTGCAGGTGGTTGACGGTTGACAGTCGGGCGTTTGCTTGGAATTGATCACGGTCTCAAACGTATCGGTGTCGCGGTGAGCGATGACACTGGATTGGTTGCGCGTGCATTAACGATAATCCACCGTAAATCGAAAAAAGAAGATTTCATCAAACTCAACGACATTGCCCAGTCGCAGCGAATAACAGCGATTGTGGTGGGTATTCCATCCGACGACGATGCGCCACCGGGCACCTACACACAGGCAGAGCGTGTGCGTAAGTGGGTTGCGGCCTATGGCGAAACAACCGACTTGCCGATAGTCCTATGGGATGAGCATTTGAGCAGTGTTGATGCGCTGGAACTGGCCCGTCGTCAAGGGCGTAAACCTGAAGCGCCCATTGATGACCTCGCGGCGCGCTTGATTTTGCAGAGCTATCTTGATGCGTTACATGACGGCTTAGCGACGCCTCCCCCACGTCCCGCGCCATAGCCCTTTTCAGAGTGCCACATACACCTATATACTCATGTGTGCTTTTACTTGCATTTTAGGAGTGTGACGTTGGGGCGTGCCGTTCGTTATTTGATTGTATTGTTCATCGTTGGCGCATTCATGGCTGCGGTTGTTGGCGGTTTTATCCTGATTATCTCTGGTGGTGACCCCATCGGTTTTTTCCAGACAGCGCTGGCGCGTGTGCGCTTGAATTCACAAGACGATTTGCTTCGTCAGCCATTTGGCACGAATGACACGCCGATTCGTTTTGAAGTTAGCGCGGGCGATTCGCCGCGTATTATCGGTCTCAATCTTTACAATATCGGGTTGATTGTGGACGATGACCTGTTTGTGGATTATGTGCGTGTCGAAGGGCTGGATACCGAACTCGAAGCGGGTATTTATTTCCTTAATCAAACGCAAACGATCCCCGAAATTGCCCGAATGCTGACCGACTCGAACAGCAGCCGTATTGTCTTTCGTATTCCAGAAGGGACACGACTGGAAGAAGTCGCTGAACTCATTGATGAAAGCCCTTATTTTGATTTTAGCGGGGCTGATTTTCTGGCAGTTGCCGGTGCAGGCGCGACAATGGATGCCGATTTTGTAGCCGCAGTTGGATTGCCGCCGGGCGCGTCGCTAGAAGGGTTCTTATTTCCTGATACCTACCAACTTCCGCCGACAGTTACGCCGCTGATGCTGCGGGAAATTTTGACCGACACATTTTTAGAGCGTGTAACAGCACAGGTCATTACCGATGCCAATGCACAGGGATTGACCATGTATCAGGTGGTGACATTGGCGTCGATAGTCGAACGCGAAGCGGTTTGGCCTGATGAGCACAGCCTCATCGCCAGTGTGTATCGCAATCGGCTGTCGATTGATATGCGCTTAGAAGCAGACCCGACGGTGCAATATGCGCTGAATGGCGAACGTGGGCGCTGGTGGCCTAATATTACGCTGGCAGATTATCGCGGTGTGGTATCGCCTTATAACACCTATATCAACATTGGACTTCCGCCGGGGCCGATTGCCAACCCCAGTCTGTCCGCCATTCTCGCCGCGACCTATCCCGCTGAATCGAGTTATTTTTTCTTTCGCGCCCGTTGTGATGGGAGCAATTATCACGATTTTGCCACGACTTATGACGAGCATCTGGCAAATGGCTGTTAGGCGGTTGGCAATCCGGCGGTTGTGGGTTGGACTGCTGTTTCTGTTGGCTGCTTGCGCGCCACGTTATGAAATGCCTGTCAAGATTGTGCTGCTTGCGCCCTTTGAGGGGCGGTATCGTGAAGTGGGTTATAACGCGCTGTATGCCGCACGTCTTGCTCTTGCAGATTCTGGATTAACCCGCATTGAATTACTGCCACTGGATGACGGCGGCACGGTTGCGACGGCTGCTGACCGAATGCGCGGGTTAACTCGTGACCCGGCTGTGCGCGCGGTCATTGGCCTTGGTTATGGGGCTGCTCATTCCCAGACACAACAGGTTGGCGCCGAGATACCAATCGTCATTGTCGGACATTGGGGCGCGCAACCGGAGACCGATTCGGTGTTCATCCTGTCTAATCCCGACATGGGTTCACACTTAAGCGCTGCCTCACAAATTGAGATTACCGCTGCCGCTGCCGTGAATGCGCCGATTGCGGGTGGGGATGTCTTTGGATTGGCACAATTTCCATTGCTGCGCTCAACTTTAGAGGGAGTTCTCGTTCTCAGCAGTGGTAGTTTGCCCGCTTCCGACTTTCGTGATCGTTATGTGAATAGCGACCTGTTTGTCCCTGAACCCGGATTATTAGCGACCCTCACTTACGACGCAGTACGCATGACTGCACAGGCAGTCGGTTTTGGTGTAACGCGGTCAGCGGTGACTGAGAACCTGCAATCCACAACCTACGCAGGCATCAACGGGGATATTCGCTTTGAAGATGGTTATTGGGCGAATGCGCCGCTCAATCGTTTTATCTACAACGAAAATCGTCAGCTAAGCCTCACGAATGACATCATAGAATAGCGGCAACCGTTCGACAGGTTGATTGCTGAATGTCACGGCCTGTTCTAAATGATGGCGCGCGGCTTCTGCTTTTGTTTCGTCATTAGCATAAATAGTCATCAGCGCCTCGCCCGTTTGGACGACATCACCCACGTTGATATGCACTTTTATACCAACGGCGGGGTCTATAGGGTCGCCTTTTTTCTCGCGACCTGCCCCTAATTCCAGTGACGCCATCGCGACTTCATCGGCGGCAACTTCGGCAATATAGCCAGCGCGGGTTGCAATAAAATCCTGTTTTATCCGCGCCTGAGGGAGTTTGGATGGATCGTCAACCATCGTCACATCGCCCCCTTGCGCCGCAACCAACTCACGGAACATCGCCAGGGCTGCGCCATTAGCTAGCTGTGTTTCGAGCAGCGCCCGGACTTCCACTTCATCTGTCCACTTTTTACCCTGTCCCGCCAGCGTCAGCATATGTGTCGCGACCACGAGACAATGTTCACGTAAATCATCTGGCCCGCCGCCGTTGAGCGCCGCAATCGCCTCTTCAACTTCGAGCGCATTACCAACGGCTATGCCTAGCGGTTGGTTCATGTCAGAAATCACCGCTATCATGTCGCGTCCAGCATCAACGCCAATTTCGACCATAATTTTTGCCAGATTTCGCGCATCGTCCAGATTGGTCATGAATGCGCCGCAGCCCATTTTCACATCCAACACGATACCATTTGCGCCCGCAGCAATTTTTTTACTCATGATGCTGCTGGCAATCAAGGGCAGGCTGGGGACAGTCCCCGTGACGTCGCGCAGGGCATAGAGCTTGCCATCGGCGGGGGCGAGTTCGCCCGTTTGACCGCACAGGACGATGCCTTTGTCTCTGGCTTGCTGCCGGAACGCGGCTTCGGATAGATTGACATTGTAGCCGCCAATCGCTTCGAGTTTATCCAGCGTGCCGCCAGAAAAGCCGAGTCCACGTCCGCTCATTTTGGCGGCGGGCACGCCACAGGATGCCACCAATGGCAGCACCACCAGCGTCGTTTTGTCGCCGACACCACCAGAAGAGTGCTTATCGACAGCGTAGGGGATGATGTCTGACAAATCGAGGATGTCGCCTGATTTTGCCATCGCCAGCGTTAAATCAACCGTCTCCTGCCGATTCATGCCCCGTATACACACTGCCATCAAAAATGCAGATGCTTGATAATCGGGCAAGTTTCCGCTGGTATAGGTGTCGATAAACCAGTTGATTTCGTGTGTTGATAGTGCTTTGTTATCTCTTTTTTTTTCAATAATGTCTACCGCGCGCATTCAAGAGTCTCCTGCTGAATGTGTGTTGGGGTTGTATGAGTCCACGTCTCGCCATTGTACCGGATAATCGGTAGAATGCCTGTGAATCGTTTGAATATTGAACGATAACATGGACTTGAGAAGATGCATAATATCGGTTAGAGTGGCTTGCGTAATGTTTGTTCAGGTTGCGAATTGAGGTTGATGGTCTGTGGCTAAAAAAACCAATAAGGTCAAAATAAAAAATACACCGGACTCCAGACAGCGACAAATGTTAATTATTGGTGGAGTCGTCGCGGTGGCAGTCATTGCAGTGGCAGCGG
>CAZTLI010000332.1:0-6269 GCA_964614375.1 uncultured Anaerolineaceae bacterium | reverse complement strand
TCGATGGTGACTCAACAGGTGCAACAGCCGACACAGGCGACACACCCATGCTGACATGGGCCGAAGTCAGCCAGATGCACGCCGACGGACTCATTGATTTTCAATCGCACTCGTTAAATCACACGCTTATTTATACTGCGCCAAGCATCGTCGATTTCTTCCGTCCGGGCTGTCGCAGCGGTTACCATCACTTTGGCATTCCGGCAATACGTTGGCGGGGGACTGACCTGCTGCACACGCCGCCGCCAGCGGGCACACCCATCTATCGCAGCCAATCACGCCTGAGCGCTGCCCACCGCTACTATGACGATGAACAGTTACGTCAGGTCTGCATTGATTATGTGGCTGAACACGGTGGAGATGCGTTCTTCGAGCGTGATGACTGGCGTAAGACGCTGCTGACTCTGGTCACCGACTATCACCTCAGCCATCCCTGCATCGCCACCTTCGAGACAGACGCCGAGCAAATCAAAGCGATACGCCACAGTCTGCGGCACAGCAAACGCCTGATTGAATCGCACCTGCCCGGTCACCGCGTGCGCCACCTGTGTTATCCCTGGCATCGTTACAGCATTCTGGCGGCATCGCTGGCGCGGGAAGTGGGCTATGTGTCGGCCTTTATCGACATCAACCCGCAAAAACCGTCTCCCTCGTGGCGTGACCCCTACACCGTGCAGCATACCCTGCCCATCAATGAACCGGGCGACGATCCCTACCAGATTACCCGCATGGACGCGCGCCCCGATTTGCCGCTGAGTCTGCCCGGGGCCGGACGCTTAACCTATCGTCGGCGTTTTGCAGCGCGTTTGCTGCGTATACCCCCAGCGATGGCAGGTGCAAACAATCCCCCTCGCCCCTTGCAGGAGGAACGGTCATGAAACTCCTCGTGCTGACAGACCGTTACCCACCACACTACGAAGGCGCGTATGAACTGCACTGCTATCAGGTGACAGAGGCGCTGCGGGCGAAGGGATACGATGTCGCTATCCTCACGACGACCTATGGCGTTGAACAACCTGTAATCGCGGGGCAGGTGTACCGGGTGCTGCGTCCGGCGGTGTTCACTTATGGCAGTGCATGGCAGCGCCGCATGATGACCGGGCGTGATGTGCGGGCGCGCTTGTATAACTATCATCTGACTCAGCGCCTCGCCCAGGACATCCAACCCGACCTTATATTCATCTGGCAGATGGAGCACACCTCTATTCTGCCCGTACTGGCGATACAGGACGCCAACTTCAAAACGGTCTTTCGCATCGGGAGTCACTGGCTGGTACACATGCGCCGCGATTATACAGCCGTGCGGAACAGCTTCAAACGCCTCTACCGCCGCGCGAGTCTGGGTTTTCATCGCTTCGAGCGACTGCGGCTGGGTGCGGCGATTATGGTGAGCGAATCCCTGCTGAACAGTCATAAGCAAGCCGGATTTGATACCTCGCAGGCGGTGGTAATTCCAACGGGCATCAGCGCCGATTGGATTGTGGACGCGCCTGCCCGCCATCCGGTGCAAAATCCGTGCTGGCGCTTTTTGTATGCCGGACGGTTGGAACACGAAAAAGGCGTCGAAGTCATCCTTGCCGCCCTACAACGGCTGGTCACGGCGGGTTATACGCAGGTTCGTGTCGATTTCGCGGGACGTGGGCAGCCAGCGTATGTCGCGGGTTTGCAGCAGATGGTCAGGGCGTATGGATTAGCGGTGCAGGTGCGTTTTCTTGGCTTTTTGCCGCGCGAGGCACTGCTGGATAGTTACGCCGACTATGACGCGCTGGTGTTTACGTCGCTGCGCTGGGAAGGGCTGCCGACGACGATTATCGAAGCGATGGCGAAAGGGCTGCCGGTAATTGCCAGTAACATCGGCGGCCCGTCGGACATAATTGTTCACCAACACAATGGTCTGCTGGTATCAGCGGGGGATGCGGACGCGCTGGCGGACGCGCTGGAGCACGTCATCCAACAGCCTGATTTATTGAATCAGATGGCGTATGGCGCGCTGGAAACGGTGCGAACGCAGCATACGTTTACGCACATGCTGGCGCGTTATGAAGCCGTGCTGCACGCTGCGCTGCGAGAGTGAAAACGGATAAAGACTGATGTGCGGAATCTGTGGCATTGTCCACCAACGACCCGACCAACCGATTGCTCAGCCCATATTACGGGCGATGAACGATACACTGACGCATCGCGGGCCAGATGGTGAAGGCTATTTTGTGGATGCGGGCATTGGGTTGGCGATGCGCCGTCTGGCGATTATTGACATTGCGGGCGGGCAGCAGCCCATGAGCAACGAGGATGGCTCGATTCAGGTCATCTTCAATGGCGAAATCTATAACCACGTCGAGGTTCGGCGCTGGCTCATGCTGCGCGGGCATGGGTTGACGACGAACTGTGACACCGAAATTTTGCCACACCTCTATGAAGAACTGGGCGACGAATTCCCCCAACGGCTCAACGGCATGTTCGCCATTGCCCTGTGGGACGCGCGCCGTCAACGCCTGCTGCTGGTGCGAGACCGATTGGGGATTAAGCCGCTGTATTATGCCCGTGTCAATGGCAGCCTCATCTTCGCGTCGGAATTGCGCGCCCTGCTGCATTATCCCGGTGTGCAGACCGACATCGACCTGACCGCCTTCAGCCAGTATTTGACATTCCAACATACCATGCCGCCGCGCACGATTCTGACAGGTGTGCAGAAGCTGGCGGCGGGGCACATGGCGAGTTTCGAGCGGGGCACATTTCATACACAGCAATACTGGGACTGGCAGTTCGCGCGCGAAACCAGCCCCGAACCCGAAGCCGTCTGGGTCGAACGCTATCGTGACCTCTTGACCACATCGGTGCAGCGCCGTTTGATGAGCGATGTGCCGCTGGGTGTGTTTTTATCGGGTGGGATTGATTCCAGCGCCATCATCGCGTTGATGCAGCGATTAGGTGTCGCTGACCGCCGCACCTATACTATTGGCTATCCGGGTGGGGACGTTTATGGTGAACTGCGCCATGCCCATTTGATGGTCAATCACAGCGAGACGACTCATCACGATTTAATCATTTCCAGTCAGGATTATATTGACGCATTGTGTGAGTTCGGCTTGTACATTGACGAACCTGTCAGCGACGACGTAGGGCTGCTGTTCATGCTGCTGTCCCGGCGCGCGCGGCAAGATGTGACCGTCATTCTGTGCGGTCAGGGCGCAGATGAGACATTGGGGGGTTATACACTGGCGTGGGCACAGCGCCGCTTTGACCGTATCCGCCGTTTCCAACGCCTCCCGCGCTGGTTGCGACAGAGTTTGCCTCAACTGCTGAGTCCACTCCTGCCCACCCGTACCGGCGCATGGCTGGCACGCGGCAACCGTCCACTCGCGGCGCTGAATGGCACAGAAGCCCATACGCTGGCGTGGCAGTTCGAAGCGGATGACAAGCGCCGTTACTGCCCCGTCCTGCACGATGTTGATGACCCGTGTGTGGATATTGTTCGCGAGATGTATCGCCGCAGCCAAACGGATGACCCCTTACACCAGATTCTGTATGTCTATACACGCATCGCCCTCGCCGAAAACCTGCTCATGCACGCCGACAAAATGTCGATGTCACAGAGCATCGAACTGCGCGTGCCCTTTCTCGACCATGAACTGGTCGAACTGGTCGGACAAGTGCCGTCGAAATACCTCGTGCGGCGTGAGGTCGGCGGACACTATACGACCAAGAACTTACTGAAGCGGGCGATGCGCGGCATTGTGCCCGAAGCCATCTGGACGCGCCCCAAAGCCGCCTTCCCGCTGCCGCTGCAATTGTGGCTGCAAAAGGACATGGCACAAACGTGCCAGACCATGCTGCTGTCGGACAGTGCCCGCACATCGGGTTTATATGATCGGGCACAGGTGGCGGCGCTGCTGAACAGTCACCAGCAAGACCCGCGCCACGGGACGATGCTGCAAATTAAGAATCTGCTGTTTTTTGAAGTCTGGCGACAGCAGGTACTCATCAGAAAACCAGTCACAAGCGCGATAGAAAGCGAGCGAATAACCTTATGAGTGGCATACTTGGTGTCGTTCACCGACAATCAGACAGACCCATTGACATGCACACGCTGCACGCGATGGGGCGAAGTATTCAGAGCGAGGCATTGTCCACCATTACACCCGCCTACCATACCGAATCGGGTGTGGCGCTGGCGCTGAGCCGCATCATCCACGACGACCCGCTGGTCGATCAGCAGCCGGTCACCAATGAAGACAGGACGATCTGGGCGGTGCTGACGGGCGCAATTTACAATCGCGATGAATTGGCGCATAACCTGCTGGCGAAAGGGCACAGGTTACAAGCAGGCGATGCCGCAGTCCTGCCCCATCTCTATGAAGAACAGGGGCTGGATTTCGTACACGCGCTCAATGGCATGTTCGCCATCGCCATCTGGGATAGTCGCGCGCGGCGGCTGGTGCTGGTGCGTGATCGCGTCGGCATGAAGGCGCTTTATTATGCGACAGTAAACGGGTCGCTGGTCTTTTCGTCGCTGCTGTGGGCGATGACCCAATACCCGGATGTCGATACGGCGATTGACCTCTATGGATTATCCGAATATCTCACTTTTGAACACACCGTTCCGCCGCACACGTTGTTAACAGGCGTGCAAAAGCTGCCCGCCGGTCACATGGCGATTTACGAAGATGGTAGGCTGCGTATTCACGAATACTGGGATATGCACATCCCGCCCGAAGACGAGAAACGCCCCGATGAACAGCATCATATTGATCGCTTCAGTGGGGGCTTTTTGCAGGCGGTCAAGTGGTGTTTGCCAGCCCATAAACCCGTTGGCGTGTTTTTATCGGGCGGGATTGATTCCAGTTCGGTCACTGCCGGGGCGGTATTGCGCGGCGCGCCCGATGTCTATACCTACGCCGTCGGTTATCCACAGGGCGACGTGTATGAAGACCTGAATTACGCGGCGCTGGCTGCGCGACATTTTCACACCCATCACTACAAACTGATTATCACGCCGGACGATTATGCCCGCGCCGTGCCAGAATACGTCGGGCATATGGGCGACTTGGTAGCGGATTCGGCCTGCATTCTGACGCTGCGGCTGGCACAACGCGCCCGTCAGGATGTCCAGATTGTGCTTTCGGGTCAGGGGCCGGACGAGACACTCGGCTCGACCTATGTGGCGAATTTCCAGAAGCGGTGTGACCGTCTGCGCCGTTTCCAGCGGATACCGCGCTGGCTGCGACAGAGTTTGCCTGAACTGTTGAGTCCACTGCTGCCCACAAGCATCTATTCGTGGTTGGCGCGCGGCAATCGTGACCTCGCACGCATCAATCTGGAAGAACTACACACGCTGGCATGGCGCTTTGAAACCGACGAAAAACGGCGCTTAATCCCGGCGCTAAATGACATTGACGACCCCTGCCGCGATATTGTTTATGACACCTATGTCAAAAGCCGCACAACCGACCCTGTGTTTCAGGTGATTTACATCTATACCCGGTTGACCATCGCCGAAAATTTGACGATGCACGACGACAAGATGACCGCGCCCTATGGTGTGGAACTGCGTTCGCCCTACCTCGACCATGAACTCATTGAGTTAATCGCGGACATCCCATCGCGCTATCTGGTCACGCGCCAGCCCGATGGCAGCTACCTGAGCAAGTCGATTTTGCATAAGGCCATGCGCGGCGTTGTCCCGGATGAAATCCTGAATCGGCGCAAACAGTGGTTCGCCGTACCGCTGACCGCATGGCTGCAATCGTCGCTGGAAAGGTATAGCCGTGAGGTCCTGCTGTCGGACAATGCGCGACTCGCGGGTCTCTATGATGCCGCTGCCGTCCAGTCCCTGCTCACGCACCATCGCCAGCAGCAAGCCGTCAGCAAGATGCCGCTGCAACCTTCCTTCCAAATACGCAGCCTGACATTCCTCGAAATCTGGCGGCAGTTATTGCAGCAGCAAACCCACCGTTCTATAGGAGTCGCCGCATGAAAGCGCAGCAGGTCAAGCAAACACTGAAAAAGTTCAAACCGCTGTTTCCGACGAAAGTGCAGCGGGCTGGTGTGCTGGCATGGCGCAAGGTTGAGCTGCCTGTCGGCGCATTAATCGAACGTCGCGCCATCGTTCCTGTGCATCGGGTGCTGTGGCCTGCGCCCGAAGTGGCGGACTTCCAACCCGGACAAATCTTAGGCCCATCGACAGGCGACAGTCTGGTTGACGTGGCCTACACCCTGATCAGTCCCGGCACTGAACGCGGGCAGTTCATGGGTTTGCCGGGGATTTACCG
>CAZTLI010000331.1:0-6273 GCA_964614375.1 uncultured Anaerolineaceae bacterium | reverse complement strand
CTAAAACGCCATTTGCGTCTATCCGACGAATTGTGCAAAAACGTCCTGAAATCTTCAAAATTCGTCCCGGACTGTGGGCATTGGAAGCGTTTCGAGACCAACTACCGTATGAACTCACGGCAGCCGATGATGAAACGGATGAAATTGTCCAGGAGCATAATCATGCTTACTATCAGGGCTTGTTAGTTGAAATCGGCAATTGGCGCAACTTCCGCACATTCGTACCCGCTCAAGATAAAAACCGCCAGTTCTTAGGAAAGACATTGGGCGACCATACGACGGTACGGAAAATCTTTGGCTTTGGGCACAAATCAGTTATTGAAAAAGCCCAGTGGATTGATGTCATCTGGTTTAATGCGCGTGAAATGCCTCAAGCGGCCTACGAAGTCGAACACTCGACTGATATGAAGAATTCGCTGCTGAAATTCCTTGAGCTTCAGGATTTCAACGTCGATTTTAAGATAGTGGCGGATGAGAAACGGACGAACTTGTTCGCTGACCGTATCAATTTTGAAGCCTTTCGTCCAATCCGTGAGCGTGTCAAATTCCTGAGCTATCAAGACCTCGCCGAATGGCACACCAAATCGAAAGAATTGTATCTTGTTGAACGCAGAATTGGTTGATGATGCACCAAAATACAAGGCGAGATGGATTGACCTGTCTCGCCTTTTTGATTCTCGCAACGGTCACTCACCCGTGCGTATACCATAGTTATGATACTGTCGCGGCTGGAGAGTTTATCGAAAACGCTGTTAGACCCCCTGCTTTAGCTATGACGATCTGGATGAAGACGAGGCCATCGCCGCCCGACCATAAGGCTTGTCACATTCCATAAGCCGCATTCGCCCAATATTCCGTAATAAATGATGTAATTATTCCTGTTTCTCTCCTGTTTTACGGGAGATTTTGCTAACATCCTCTTCATCGCGGGCAACCTTTGCCTCTCTGCCGCTTTACGTTTAATATCGTGTGCATAATAACCATTTAACGCAAAGGCACACCGATGACCGACTATATCCTCTCTTTAGATCAGGGCACGACCTCCTCCCGCGCGATTCTGTTCAATCATGATGGGCGCGTGGTACGCACTGCACAGCAGGAATTCACCCAAATCTATCCCCAGCCCGGTTGGGTCGAACACAATCCGGCTGAAATCTGGCAGACGCAGTTGCAGGTCGCGCGGCAGGTGGTGGGCGATGATGCTGCACATATCGTCGCTGTGGGCATCACCAATCAGCGCGAGACGACCATCGTCTGGGATAAAACGACAGGCGAACCTGTGCATAATGCCATCGTCTGGCAGGATAGGCGCACGGCGGGGTTTTGTGATCAGCTAAAAGCCGAAGGTTTCGATAAGACCATCCTCGCCAAAACTGGATTGGTCACCGATGCCTATTTTTCCGGCACAAAAGTCGCGTGGATACTGGATAACGTGCCCGGTGCGCGGCAAAAGGCCGAAGCGGGACAATTGGCCTTCGGCACAGTCGATAGCTATCTGGTATGGAAACTCACCGGCGGCAGATTGCACATCACCGACGTGAGCAACGCCAGCCGCACCATGCTCTATGACATCCATAAACGCTGGTGGTCATCGACCATCACCAAACGCCTCAATATCCCGATGGCGATGCTGCCACAGGTTGTCCCCAGCAGCATGACCTATGGCGAGGCCGACTCCGACCTCTTGGGACGGGCGATTCCGATTGCGGGTATTGCGGGCGACCAGCAGGCGGCGACCTTCGGGCAAGCCTGCTATGACGTGGGCATGGGCAAAAATACGTATGGCACGGGCGCGTTCATGCTGCTCAACACGGGTACAGAGGCCGTCGCATCGAAGAACAATCTGCTGACGACAGTCGCGTGGAAAGTTGGTGATAGTGGCGCGATGCAATATGCGCTCGAAGGCAGCATCTTCATTGCAGGCGCGGCGATTCAATGGCTGCGCGACGAACTCAAGCTCGTCCAACATGCCAGCGAAACAGAAGCCATTGCGCGGAGTATTGACAGTACCGGCGGCGTGTATGTCGTCCCGGCCTTCGTCGGACTTGGCGCGCCCTACTGGGATCAATATGCCCGCGGCACAATCGTCGGACTCACACGCGGCAGTGGTCGGGCACATATCATCCGCGCGACCTTAGAGGCCATTGCCTATCAAACGCGCGATGTCGTCAGCGCCATGCAGTCGGACAGCGGCATCACGCTCGAAACCCTGCGCGTCGATGGTGGCGCAGTGGCGAACGACTTCCTGATGCAATTTCAAGCGGATGTCTTGGGCGTGCCTGTGCAGCGTCCGGCAGTGACCGAAACCACCGCACTCGGCGCGGCCTATCTCGCGGGATTGGCGACGGGATTCTGGTCATCACAGGCCGAAATCGCCAGACAGTGGGCTGTCGAAAAAACATTCACGCCGCACATGTCCGCCGACCAGCGCGATTCACTCTATGCAGGCTGGCAGCGGGCCGTCGAACGGGCGCGGGGCTGGGCGCAGCCTTAACGTAAATCAAAAACGGCAGGCTATACCCACCGTTTAGCAATTTCGATTGTGTATCCACTACGGTCTGATTTCGACGACTGTGCCTTCGTCCGCCCAAGCGTAGAGAAGCTGGACATTCTGGTCGGCGATGAGGATGCAGCCATAGGTCACGCGCGTGCCGATGCTGTTCGTCCACAGCAGTTGCGTGCCGCCGCGCGTCGGGAAGCCGTGAAAGCCATTCATGAAATCTGACGATGGCACAGGCCGATAAACGCCCATGAAATACGGCATATCCAGATTCCAATTGCCCGCATAGGCGCTCGGTTCATGCGATTGTATCTGGAACACACCCGGCGCGGTCGGGCTGGACGGAATACCCGTACTCGCGCCCCAATCCCAGATGAGCGCCCCATTTTCATAGACGCGCACCCGCTGCTCACTGATGCTGACGACAATGCGCTTATTGGGCACTATCGGCAGCGGCAGCATCTGGTCGGGCGACGGCACAGTGATGACTTGCCCCACCGATAGCCCTTCAACACCCGGATTGGCGGCCTGTATCCAGGGATAGGGGATGCCATAATCATAGGCGATACTGGCGAAGCTCTCACCGGGCTGCACCGTATGCTGGCTGTCGTGATGATAAACGCGAATCAGCGGGTCAACCCGTCCACCCGCGACAGACTGCTGTACGGACGCGACGGCTTCATCCACATTCAGATAACGACTGCTGCCGAGCGCATTGGCCTGACCATTGAGAAAATCGCGCACCATCCCGCCATCGACGGATAGAGATAATCCGCTTGCCGTCGATTCATCAACCGTCGCCGTCATCCACTGTCCCCATGCCGACGGCGGAATTGACCAGACCAGCGTTTCGTCTGTGATAGGGTCATAGGCGTGGATGTCGAGCGGACTGCTCAATAAACGGGTCGCAGCCTCAACCAGCGGTGTCGCATCCTGCACATCCGGCGCGACAGACGCCATCACCAGTTCAATAGCGCCATCAATCAGCGTATCGCTCCGCAGCGCGCCAATCGTCGCCCCAACGTCAACTGTCCGTCCATAGTCACCATTCACACCTTCGACACGCCCATCAACAAGGCGAATGCGGGCGTTTGTCGGCGGCAGATAAAAACGGTCTGATAGGCCTGTGAGCGCCGTCTCAAATTGTCCAAAATCGACAGTCATAATCGGGGCGATTTCTACCGTGCCCAACAAAGCGCCGAAAATATCGCCCGCGCCACGTCCCTGTTCATAGGCGGCTTCGGCTGTCCGGCGCGCATCGACGGTCACACCGAGCAGTGCGGCGGTCACAGGCCACTCACGTTCGCCGTCGCGCAAAATAATTGTGCCATAACTGTTACTGAGGGTATGGGTCGCCTGTTCGATAGACCGCCCGCCAACAGCCACGCCACCGACGGATACACCGGGCAGGATACCCTGTGCATAGACCAGTCCCACGCCTAAAACCAGCGCGCCGACCATCAAAAAGCCCATCAGCAGCAGGATGATGAACCCATACAGCAGCATCCGTTTGCTATTGGCGCTGCTTTTGCGGTCTCGCGGATGCGGTCTCGCGTTCTGTGGGGGATATGGACGCTGCGGCTGTGGACGATTCACAGGCGCAGGAATCGACGGGCGCGCAGGCGGCGCATGATTCACCACGCGCGGCGCTGCCGGTCGATGGGCAACGGTTGGCTGGTTATATTGTTTGGGCGCGCCTTTTTGATAAGGCGAGTGCGGCACTGTTGGCTGCATGGTGGGTCTATTGTTCCCCGATTCAGTCATGACTAATCCATCTGCATCTCTACTCTATTATACGACTGTCAGCGGGGAGATGTTTCTACCAGCTTTGCTTCAGACTGTAATCGTCGCACGCGCGCAGGGTAAACGTGGGGGATTTGTAACAGCGATACGCCTTTCCCGCCACACACTAACGCAACGGATAATCCGTAAAAAGGAGCTAGCCCGCCTCCAGCAGGGCGCGGGCGTGCATGACCAGCACGGCGTGCATCCAGAAGCGGCCTTTTTCCTTGATGGGTTCGAGCAGTCCCCGGTCAACCAGTTTGCGGACGATTGGTTTGCCATCGTCCACTTCCCACACACTTTGCATGGCGGGCAGGTCAAAGGTCGCGGGTTTGGGCGCAAATGCCCCCAAAAAGGCGAAACATTCGCGCGAATGCTCATCGAGTCTATCGGTGCTCTTTTTCATCAGCAGGCTGACCGTTGGCGTCGTGCCCGTGTGCGGGTCAAAACGATCATCCGGCGCAACCGATTGCAATACAATTGCCTGTTCGCGTAAGGCCGTAAAGGTATCGCCGACATCAAACCCGCTGCTGTGTTCCTCTTCCAGATGGCGCCCCGCCACCCGCAGCGCCAGCGGCAGCCCTTCCAGATCGCTCACGAGCTGACGACACGCACTCGCATACCGGGATACGACATCCGGGGCAAGGAGGTTGAGCAGTTCCATCCCTTGATTGTCATCCAGAATACCCAGCACATAACGCGCATCTGGCGTGGTCGAAAGGTCGCGCATCACGCCGGGAAAGCGCGTGGTCATGAGCGTGGCGCAATTTCGCCCGCCGAGTTTGAAGGGTATCGCATCCTTCGACTCCCAGATGTCGTCTACAATCAACAGCGCCGTTTTATCTTTTAACAGTGTCCGCACCAGTGACATGGCTTCATCCAGCGTTTTGGCCTGACTGCTATCTGCGCCGAGTACCTGTGCCCATTTCTTCAATTCATGATAGGGATTGGGATTTTCACCTACGGATGCCCACAGCACACCATCAGGAAAGGCCGCAATCACATCGGAATCATAGGCCAGCGCCGTAACCAGCGTCGTCTTGCCGACGCCGGGCCAACCCTGCATGACAGTCAGCGGCTTGCGTTCACCATTGATGCCGAAGCGGGCTTTCAGCGCCTGCATATCCTTCTCCCGACCAATCAACAGGGAGGGCAGCGGCGGCGCAGTCGCAGCGACGGGCATATCGGCTGCTGAAGCAGGTGGCGGCGATGTGCTCACACGATTACGCTCTTTCCATGCGACCAGCGCATCGGTCAATTTTGCGCGGAAATCATCGACGGTCGTGAACTGCGCCCGAATGTGCGTTGTGTTGATTTTGGCCTTTAACGCATCCAACTTGTCGAGTTGATAGCGGTCAACGGCATCCACAGGCCAGGGATAGGATGGGTCAACCAGAAAACACAGCCGCGCTAAGCCGCGTTCGCCCGCATAGTCGTATTCAATTTCGGTCACCGAACGGTCGTACCCCGCTTCAATGTAACCATAGCGATGGGCGAAGATACCGACGTATAAATCGGAGTCGTCCATTTTGCGTTTGCTGCCTGCGGTTGCGCCTGCGTCTGTCGCCGCGAAGAATTCCATCGCGATTGGAATCAGTTGAAGCCGATTGCACGTTTCAATCGCCGCCTGACGATATGCGCCTAAATCCTGACTGGTGCTGCTGATGAAAACCTTCGCGCTCATGATGTGCCCCTGTGCCTCCCTCCACTATGCGGATTGTACCCCTGTCGCATCATGGGCGCAAAACGAATGACTTCTGATGTAAATCTGTCATTTTAATTAAATTGAATGCTTGACAAAGCTATAAAAACCGATGTATGATGTTTTTAATCGTTCAAATTAAGTCAAATGGTTTAAATCACATCAAAAGCGCAAAGAAAACTTGAAACCCTCCACCCCAATCCTGCGTATAGATGTGTGTAGACCGAAAAACAGGGAGAATCCAAATGAACTTCAACTATGAACTGACCAAACAACTGAACAACGACCG
>CAZTLI010000330.1:0-6278 GCA_964614375.1 uncultured Anaerolineaceae bacterium | reverse complement strand
GGGCATTTTGAATGCAGCTTACGAACACCGTTGAAACAGGTCTATGAGATTCGCGGCACACAGGGGCGTATTCGGGTCGAGAATGCGTTTGTCATCCCGGCGAATGAGTCAACCAATATTCAGGTATGGCGCGGCGAAAAATACGAAGAAATCAATATTCTGCCCGCCGATGAATATCAACTGATGGCGGAAGATTTCGCCGATTCACTGCTCAATAACCGTCCGCCACGCTTTGCGCCAGACGATGCCGTGCAGAATATGCGCGCCATCGACCAGCTGCTGAAATCCGCGCGTGAGAATGCGACTCACTAACGGGCAGACCGATGGACGAATCACCTGCCACTATCCGCGACAAGCCGCTGCTGGTATGGGATGGCGAATGTGGGTTTTGCCGCCGCTGGATTGAACACTGGCAGCGGTTGACGGGCGACTCGGTTGACTACGCGACCTATCAGGATGTGGACGCTCAATTCCCGGATATTACAGCGGAGCAGTTCGCTCAGTCGGTGCATCTGATACACCCGGACGGGGCGATTGACACCGGCGCGCGGGCAGTCTTTGAAACAGTGAGCGATGTTCCCGGACGGGGCTGGTGGCTGTTTCTGTATCGCTACATCCCGGGATTCGGCGCAATATCCGAACGGGTTTATCGGACAGTTGCCACGCACCGCACTTTCGCCAATCGTCTGACCACATTGCTCTGGGGATACCCTGGCCCGCATAGTCACAGTATTACGCGCTGGCTGTTCTTGCGGGCGTTGGGACTCATCTACTTCATCGCATTCTGGTCATTACACGGGCAAATATTAGGGCTGGTCGGCAGTCGTGGGATTTTGCCCACTACCAATTTCCTTGACGCCGTTGCCCGCACCTACCCCGACCCGATATGGACTTTCCCCACACTGGCATGGTTGGATGGCAGCGATGCCTTTTTGCAATTTCTGACAGGCGGCGGCATGGTGCTGGCGGGACTGCTGGTCTTGAACATCGTGCCGGGTCTAACTGCCGCACTATGCTGGTTGTTTTATCTATCGGTGGTGACGATTGGACAGGTGTTTCTGGGCTTTCAGTGGGATGGCCTGCTGTTGGAGGCCGGATTTCTGGCGATATTCCTCGCGCCGGGTCATGTGCTGCCATTGAGAACAGGCGACAAACAACCATCCTTGACCGTCATCTGGTTGTTTCGATTTCTAGTGTTCCGGGTGATGTTCAGTTCTGGCGCTGTCAAACTACTCAGCGGCGACCCCACATGGCATAACCTGACCGCGCTCAATTATCACTATTTCACACAACCTATCCCGAATGTCATTGCGTGGTATATGCACCAGTTACCGGAATGGTTTCAACAGCTATCCGTATTGTTCACGCTGATGATTGAACTGCTTGTACCATTTTTGATTTTCGCGCCGCGTCGTCTGCGCTTTGTGGCGGGATGGCTGATAATTACGCTCATGACGCTGATTCTGCTGACCGGTAATTACACGTTCTTCAACTATCTGACGATTGCACTGTGCCTGCTGCTGTTTGATGACGCGGTGTTCAAGCATCTTATTCCCAAACGCTGGTGGCATAAATTCCCGCAGGCAGGCAAACCGCGCCGCATCCGATTGTATAGACGCATCCCGGTACTGGTGCTGGCGACACTCATCCTGTTTTTGGGTGGATTCCGTCTCGTCGTGTTCTTCGTCCCGGCGCAGGATTTGCCCCGTCCAGTAATCAACGTCGCGCTTGCGTTCGTCCCGTCCCGCATTGTCAACCATTACGGTCTATTCGCTCAAATGACCACAGACCGTCCCGAAATCATCATCGAAGGCAGTACCAATGGTACAGACTGGCAAGCCTACACCTTTTATTACAAAGTAGGCGACGTAATGCGTCCACCGCCCTGGGTCGCGCCCTTCCAACCCCGATTAGACTGGCAGATGTGGTTTGCAGCATTAGGTAGTCCACAGCAAAATCGCTGGTTCATCAATCTCGTCGCACGCTTGCTGGAGGGTGAGCCGCAGGTATTGGCGCTGTTGGAGCACAACCCTTTCCCGGACGAACCACCCCGATTGATACGCGCGCGCGTGTATGATTACACATTTACCGACGCCGCTAGCCGTGCTGATACTGGCGCATGGTGGCAGCGCGAATCACGCGGACTATATCTACCACCGGTCAATCTGGAAAGCCTCGGTGCAAGATAACCAACACTATCAGCCCAATGAGTAAATGTTGGATTTCCTCTAGCGTCTGGCATGGCTCAAGGCTATACTGCGCGGACTATGCACATTGGAATTGACGCACGCCTGACCTATTACCGTGTGGGCGGAATCAGCACCTATATCCGGCGATTAATCCAGGCGCTGGAAACGCTCGACACGGACAACGAATACACGGTATTCCACAGCCGCAAAGCGACTGACTCGCTGGTGACCCGTTTCAACCACGTCAATTTATGGACTCCCGCGCATCATCGCATTGAAAGACTGGCGCTGACCATCGAACTGCTGCGGCATCGGTTGGATATTCTCCATAGTCCCGATTTTATCCCACCCATGCGCGGCGGCAAACGGCATGTCATCACCGTGCATGATTTAACATTCATTCATTATCCACAATATCTGACCGCCGACAGCCGCCGCTATTATAATGACCAGATTGCCGCCGCTGCCCGTCACGCTGACCACATCCTCGTCGATAGTGATTCAACCCGGCGCGATTTGATGGACATCCTCAATGTACCGGACGAAAAAATCACCGTTCACATGCTCGGTGTCGATGAACGATTTCAACCGCTGCCGGATGATGAACTGGAAAAATGTCGCACAGCGCTGGATTTGCCAGCGGAATACATCCTGTTCGTGGGCACATTTGAGCCGCGTAAAAATATCAGAGGTCTGCTGGATGCCTATCACGCGCTCAGACAGCGACTGCCAGACGCGCCGCCGCTGGTACTGGTTGGACGCAAAGGTTGGCTCTTCGATGAGACGATGGCAAGAATCCACCAGATAGGTTTGGACAAGTATATCGTCTGGCGGGACAATGTGCCCGACGCGCAACTGCCCGCCGTGTATAATCTGGCGATGACACTGGTCACGCCCTCATTTTACGAAGGCTTCGGCTTGCCCGCGCTGGAAGCGATGGCCTGCGGGACGGTACCTATCGTCAGTGACCGTTCTTCATTACCGGAAATCACAGGTGACGTGGGACATCTCATCGATCCTGATGATGTGACAACATTGACCGATGCACTCGAACACGTTTTGACAGATAGCGAATGGCGCAAGCGGATGGCACAGGCGGGAATTGAACGGGCGAAGGGATTTACATGGGAAAAGACCGCGCGCATTGTACGCGATGTCTATCAGCAGGTGATGTGAGGCGGCGATGCGAATACTGATGATTACCGCCAGCCTGCCCTACCCACCCGCTTCCGGCGGCGCAATTCGCGCCTATGGTTTGCTGCACGGCCTGCACGCGGCGGGGCACGACATCACGCTGTTGAGTTTTCATGATCACGATGAATCGCCGGATGATACCCCACTAGCAGACTTTTGCAGCCATATCGAAACGCTGCCCCCACCCGCTCGAACGAAAACAGACCGTCTACGCGATTTACTGCTCTCTCGACAGGCCGACATCGCCCGCAGGATGTATAGCGACACTTTCCACGGGCGGTTAGTCACGCTGTTGCGCGAAGAGTCGTTTGACCTTGTGCAGTTCGAGGGAATCGAGGTGGCGTGTTATCTGCCGCTGGCAAAATCCACCGGGACAACTGCCCGACTGTGTTATGATGCTTTTAACGCCGAAGCCGATTTACAGCGAATTATCTTCCAGATAGACAGGGGCGAAATCAAACGCTGGCCTGCGGCGCTGTACTCGTGGATTCAGGCCGGACGTATCGGACGCTTTGAGCGCAGCATCTGCCAGCAAGCGGATGGCGTAGTCGCGGTATCGCCAGAAGATGCGGCTATTTTGCGACAGCTGCGGGCGGATAAGCAGGTCTATGTCGTGCCAAATGGCATTTTCGCAGATAGCTATCAGGCGCCAGAATCAACAGTCGATTTGGGCGACAAGGCGATTGTGTTCACGGGCAAGATGGACTATCGCCCGAATGTCGATGCGATGTGGTGGTTTGGCAATGACATCTTGCCATCTATCACAGGACAAATTCCCAACGCCCATCTAACGATTGTCGGGCAAAAGCCGCACCCGCGCCTCGCGCCGTTTGCAGAGCGAGGCGACATCACCTTAACAGGGCGGGTCGATTCGGTAGCGCCTTATTTACACGCGGCGGCGGTCTATGTCGCGCCATTGCGGATGGGCAGCGGCACACGGCTGAAAATTCTGGAAGCGATGGCGTCGGGTTGTGCAATTGTAGCAACCTCTACCGCAGCATCGGGTCTGCTCGATGACGCGAAACGCGCCCTCGTCATTACCGACGGCGAACAGGACATCGCCAGCGCAATCATCGCCCTGCTGCACCACCCGGCAGAACGGGTGCAACGCGGGAAACAGGCACAACAGGATGTGAAGCAGCATTATGACTGGTCGGTACTGATTCCCCGACTGTTAGCGGTCTATAAGGACATGGGACTTGGATAGAGACGCACTCGTACTTCGCAATCAACATATGACCGCAGCCTTTCACCAGACGCCGCTGCGTCATCATATTCGGCGCTGGCTGCTGCGAATTATCTCGAAGATTCCCGGTCAAAAGCTCGATGACAGGGGCATAGACCGCGTGCTGTTGATTCGGCCTGACCATCTGGGCGATATGCTGCTGACGATGCCCGCCGTTCATGCCCTGCGCGCCAGTCGTCCCCGCACCGAAATCCATCTGCTGGCCGGTTCATGGGCAGCACAAATCGCGGCCCAGTACGACGAAATCGACACGGTGTTGACACTGCCTTTTCCCGGCTTCAGTCGCAATCCAAAAGAAAGCCTGCATTCGCCCTATACCTTACTGCTGCGTTCGGCGCGGATGATACGCAACATCGGTTATAACGCCGCGTTTATCTTGCGACCGGACCATTGGTGGGGTGCGGCGCTGGCACACATGGCGGGGATTCCAATCGTCATTGGCTATGACTTCCCTGATGTTGTGCCATTCCTCACCGATAGCATTAACCATCAGCCCGAACACACCATCCTGAAAAGTATCCGGCTCATCGAACACTGGACAGGCACGATTCCGCGAGACCGCATTCGCTATAGGTTTCCAGTGGACTCCAACGAACGGGGGTATGTGGCTGGTTATTTGGAGGAATGGGGCATCAAACCCAAACAAAATATCATCTGCATCCATCCCGGTTCGGGAACATGGGTCAAACGCTGGCAGGCCGAACGCTGGGCGCGCGTCGCCGATTTGCTAGCGGGCCAGTATAAGGCCACGATAGTCTTCACAGGCGGCGATCATGAAGTCGGTTTAGCACGACAGATTGTGGCTTCTATGAAAGAAGTGGGCTGCATCATGGCGGGCGATACGCGCGTCGGGCATCTGGCGGCACTGTATGAGCGGGCGCTGCTGGTCATGGGGCCAGACAGCGGGCCAATGCACCTCGCCGCCGCCGTTGATACACCAACTGTCACGCTCTTTGGCCCCGCAGACCCGGCGGAATTCCGCCCCTGGGGCGCGCTGGAAAAACATCCCATCGTCACTACACCGATTGGCTGTCGTCCCTGTCGGGTGATCGACTGGGGCGACGATAACCCGGCTTATCATCCATGTGTGACGGACATCACTGTCGGGCAGGTACTGGAAGCGGTGCATCGTGCCCTGAACGCTTAATCCGGTATGACCACCGCGTCCAAACCTTCCTCAGCAGGTGGATACGCCAGCTTCATCCGTTCTAAGGTGTTCACAATTGTCCACATAATCGCCAGATTACGATACCACTTGCGATTGGCGGGCACGATATACCAGGGCGCGTCATCCGTATTACAGCGCGTGAGCACATCCTCATAGGCCGCCATATAGTCATTCCAGCGTTCGCGCACGAGCAAATCGCCTTTCGAGAACTTCCAGTGTTTGTCCGGTTTATCGAGGCGATCTTGAAACCGTTCTTTTTGCTCATCTTTGCTAATATGTAGATAAAACTTGAGGATGTGTGTGCCACTATCGACCAAGAGTTGCTCGAAGTGGTTGATGTGGTCATAGCGCGGTTGCCAGACAGCGCGCGGCACAAGCTCATTGACACGCACAATGAGCACGTCTTCATAGTGACTGCGATTGAAGATGCCGATATAGCCTTTTTCTGGCGTGTGCTGGTGAATGCGCCATAGAAAATCGT
>CAZTLI010000329.1:0-6287 GCA_964614375.1 uncultured Anaerolineaceae bacterium | reverse complement strand
TGCGATTTGCGGAGAAACCCGTCGATGTGCCTACATCTAAATAGGTTACCTGAACCGTCTGTGACGATTGCACATGCAGCACACCATCATTATCTGTTCCCACAGTTGCATTTGTGGTATTCAGTGTGCCATTGAATACACCCGTGTTACCACCCGTTTCAGTTAAAACAACATCTTCACTTTCACTGGTTGCAGGATTGACGACGGTCACGGTTACAGTATCTGTCACACCACTGTCATTCGTATAACGGTCATTATCTTGAACCTGAAGATTGATCGTATCACCTGCATCGAAGGTGGCTTCGATAATGTTCACAGAACCATCAGCGGGAACAGGTAACGCACTGCTGTTCACACTCCCAAAGGTATGCGAGTCTACTATCACCCAATCTAGTCCACTGTCTGTATCCGTGCTCACTGGATCACGCGCTAAATAATAGGAAGGGAACGCCGTCTGAGGCGCATTGGGAAGGAACCAATTCGTGCCCTGTGGTGGTGACCAGGGCGCATTCCCCCATTGCACATAATCTATTCCCCCCACCCCGTTGGTCAATGCCGCGGCGCCATATTCTGTATACCACCAATACCATGTTGGAGTATTCAGCCCATCATTTGCGTAAAGGGTATCCGCTGTATTCGTTCCATCACCGGGATGTAGGACAACCCGCGCTCCAGCATTCAATATAAATGATGGGAATACAAAAGCAGCCTCAAAGCCATAGGCTTCACTCAGTGCTGTAAAATGCCACCCGGTCATATTAACAGGCGCTGCACCTTTATTATGGAACTCAGCAATGGGGCGAGGCGTATCATTTGTCGCTTGCCGGATATTTAACTCACTAATGACCACTATGCCTGTTGTGGGGGATGCGGGTGTCCCATTTGACAGCGCCTCACCCACATCTATACGGGGTACGGTGTGGACACCACCCGTGCGCTGGTCAGATACAGGGACGCCATTAACTTCAAGAAGATTTAGAATCTCGTCAACCGTCGCTTCGGGATACCGCTGGCGCATAATAGCCCATGTACCCGTCACATGCGGTGCAGCTTGCGATGTTCCATTAAAGGAAGCGAAAGTATTACCAATGTAGGCCGACTCTATCCATGTGCCCGGCGCAAGCAAATCCACAATCGGTGATATATTTGAGAAAGAGGCAACGATATCGGACTCGCCATTAAATGAACCTGTAGTCCCTGTTGCGCCAACGGTAATGGCTGTCGAGACACATCCCGGTGAACTGGCGGCGTTACGCTCTCCATCATTCCCCGCCGAAATCACGGTGGCAATACCAACAGATTTTAAAGTATCAATTGCCGATTTGTAGGCCGTCTGGTAGAGCATACCACCCACATCTATAGTGTCGCAGTCAGTTGAATATATCCCACCACCAAGACTCATATTGACGGCAGCAATGTTGACGCCCTGTGTATGCAGTTCATAGACACGCTCTAATCCGGCGATAATATCGGATGTAAAAGCGGTAATGTCATTCAATGTACAGGGCGGACTCCCCAGTCCAAAAAATGTGCAGGTATCCGCATCAGTCGATGTAATAAGCACCCTTGAGAATACCTGTATGCCTATGATGTCCGCACTACGGGCAACACCATCAAAGCTCACCCCATTTCCAGCAGCAATACCGGAGACGTGTGTCCCATGACTACATGAAGACAGGCCTACCCCAAAACCAGCACAGGCAGATGGTGATGATGACCCAACGGCGGTTGAACTGGCAACACCACCGGGACATAAAGAATTGTAGGTTTCTTCAAAAATCAAACCACCTGAGTTGACACTATCTGTTGGTATTGAAGTGGAATAGCAGGCCTCTGATATGACTCGTCCGCCGAAGAACGAATGTAACGCTTCGACGCCTGAATCGAGAACAGCGACTGTCCAGCCGGTGCCATCATAACCCTGCGCCCATGCACCAGTGACGGGTGTGCTGACATTGACATAGTTGGTGCTGCCGGAGAGTGTTAAGTAGTGCTGTACATTTTCTTCAATATGTGTCACAAAAGGTGAGTTAATAAGATAGAGAAATCCGGCTTCATCAACCGTGACCGCCATAAAAGGAACAAAGCTGTAGGTATTCAAGATGTCTACATCATAGGCTGATAAGGCATTGATGACATTCTGCTGTGCCTGTGCAATGGCCTGTCGCTGCGCTTGAACACTTTGACCAGATAAATCACCTTCTGGCTGGAAAAATACATTTAAACCGACGATAAGGGAGACTCGTCCATTATTCCGCACACGCTCATATAGGGGCACGTATTCTAGCGGGACAACTTGTGCTTCGTCTTCAGGTACGGGTGTAGCTTCTTGTGCAGGCGAACTACCCCCAAAAGCCACCACACCTCTATTGATAATTAATGTTCGACCATGTGCCATTTCGAGCGCAGCAATGCCCACTACATGCGGCGCTGCGAACGATGTTCCATTTACCAGCGCATATCCAGAATCGCCACGCAATGAAATAATTGACTCGCCAGGTGCCCATAAATCAATACCATTACCTGTACTGCTGAAGCTGCTCGTTTGCAGTCCAGCACCTACCGACCCGACAGCAACTATCCCTTCATACACAGCGGGATAGAGGACTGTTGATGTGCCCGTATTCCCTGCTGCCGCGACAACCAGGACGCCCCGATCCAGTGCATAACGCACTGCTGCCTCTAATACAGAGGAAGAATTATATCCTCCCAGGCTGATATTGATGATTTGCGCGCCTTGATCGGTTGCATACACAATAGCATGGGCAACATCTGAATATCGCCCTAACCCATCGGCATCCAACACCCTGAGAGGCAACAATCGAACATGCGGGGCTATCCCTGCTATACCTATACCATTATCCGGTAGTGCTGAAATAATGCCTGCTACACCACAGCCATGACCATACTCATCTTGTGGTATGGCATCACGTTCAACAAAATCCCAACCACTGAGCAGCATCCCCGCAAGTTCGGGATGGTCTATACACACACCACTGTCAATAACAGCAACTGTAATTGAAGATACATCAGCGGGTAAATCTGACCACGCTTCAGGTACATTCATCGCTGGTAAGGCCCATTGTTGGGTATAAAATGGGTCGCTCGTGGGCGCGCTCAGTGCAACGGTCACGTAATAATCAGGTTCCGCTGCCAGTACAACCGGGGATGGGGGTAGCTCCGAATCAAATCCCTCTGTACGTGTAACAACAACCGTGTCCAACTCCTGTATTTCACGAGTGATTGTTCCGTCGATGGATTCGATATATTCAACACGTTCTTGGACAGTTGAGGATTGATGAAAACGAATAACTACTTCATTTGATGGTGGCGGTGGCGGTGATGGGATACTGACAGGTTCTGTTACCGTCCATGATGTCGATTGATTTGCTGTAGGAAGAGGCTGCCGATTGACGTGCAGTTCTGAGCTTGATGGCGGTAAGACAGCCTGTGTAGGCATTTCGATGCGCGTTTCTGGCGTACCTATAATAAGTAGGACAATGGCAGCTAACCATACAACACTGACCAGAGTAGCACCGATTACTGCCAGTCTTTGTTCATTTTTTTTCATGTAAACTGTCCTCAGCCAGCCGCTCTAATGCTCATTGTACGGTGAAATCGAGAATCTTGGGTTAACGGCGACGCGCATAAACAACTAAGGCAATTAATCCAACTGCCCCGACTATAATGAGCACCACAGCCATCAGGAGAATGGACGTATTGTCTGCCTCAGGTGAATCAGTGGCAGCAGGTGCAGTCGCGGATTGGGGCACAGCAGTCACATTGAGTAATGTTGGTTCTGCCGTTTCCTCCCCACCCCGATCTATTGAGGAACGTGTGGGAGTCAAAGTAGGTGTCGCTGTTGCTTCTGATGGTATGGGAACAGCATCACCTATAATAGTCAGTTGTAATAGCACTGGTGTAAAAGGCACTGCTACTGTGTCAAAGTCACCCGCACTTCCAGAATCGCCAAATTCCAGAGACACCAACTGCCCTCTATTAAATCGGATTTCTGTTGTGCCGGGCGCAATGGGATAGATGCGAAACACCAGCAACGTTCCTGTACCTGTTACGGGGTCTGAAGGTGGCAGGAGCGACATTCCATAGTCAATCAGGGTTGGACGCACCGTGTTTCGTATGACTGTTATAGATTGACCTGCCAGCATTTCACCGGGCTGAATAGGTGCCCCCGATGCCGTCCCCATGACATATAATAAAGAAGGGTCATAGCCAATATTGAGTCCCATAGACCAAAAGTTGGTTATGTCCTGAACACGTACTCGCACTTCATATTCCTGCCCCGTTTGTAGGGATGTAGTGTCCGATTCCAGACTTAGAACAACGCCATTCTGTGCATTGCTAGGCAGAATACTGCCCACCAGTAATCCACCTATCACAACTATGCCAGATAGTGAGGTTTTACAACTGCATAAACGTTTTGTTGAAATTGCAAATTGTAGTACAGCAAATATGCTATTTAGAAGAAACGATATTGGCATATTGATCATGGTTATCCGCATTCGCGGCCTCAGATTCCAGGGTTTAATATCAATTGTATGAATTAACACAAAACCAGCCGGGAGAAAGTCTTCCGGCTGGCTATTAAATCAGAATTTATTACGGCACCCAGTCAACCGTTGCACGGTGTCCGTGTAATTCAGTGAATGTTGCTAAATTGCCATCCCATGTGGGATTGCCAACAAATCCATCGACGATATGCGCCTCAGCAGGTGTTATCCATGTTAAAGGAGAAGCTTGGTTATGCCTGTTGTTATAGAATGTGTAATCATTCCGACCATAGAAAATAACATCCAATAAGGGCGATACAGCGTAGTAATCAACATCGATATTTGTGGGGGTACTGGGTGGCTGGGAAACCAATAATTCGGCATGTGTAGTGCCATTCATAGTAACAGTAATTCCCCCACCGAACACCCCATTTGCATAGGTAATCGTACCCACACGGATTTTATGTCGCGATAAACCTGAGTCGTAGAAACGATAGAACAGATAGGTTGTTCCCATATAAACCCGAATAACAGGCATGTCTACTATATCTGAAGCACCATAGTCCAATTGATCGGCGACTTTGATCGTTTGGTTCAATGTGTAGTCAAATGCACACAGGCTGTCAGGGCAAACGGGATGTGTATCATCACCCGCGAATATCACGACATCATTATTCATCCATGCGGGTGGATAGATACGGCTATTCGAACCAATGACGTGTACATTACGCCCATCAGCATCGACAACACAGATTGATGTGTTATTGGTCAACCAATCATGCAGTGGGAAGCCGCCACCTGAAGTATCGCGTTGAGAACAGGCAAACGCGATACGAGTCCCATCTGGAGACCATGAAGGCGCGAAGGAGTCATAGCCAAAGTCTCTGCGTGGCGTTATCTGTACATTACGTCCGCGTGGGATATTGCGCGTTTCGGCTGTAAATAGCTCGAATTGACCGGTACGTGTGTTATAACGACTGAAGGCGACATACGAACCATCCGGTGACATCGCGCCCCAGAAATCTGGCGAACGACTTGAAACCAGCTCATATATCGGGCCAGATGAAGGTTCTCCCCACCAGATCCGGCTGTTCGGGAAAATATCGCCTGCATAATCTGTTCCCAGACTATAAACCATGTGGGTGTAAGAAATATCCTCTTGCTGCCCCCAATTCGCGGAGACAATCGCAAGGTCGGCCTCATTGACCCGTCGATCACCATTCGCATCTCCAGCGGTAAATGGCGCTGCTGGAACAGAATCCCATCGACCTGGCCCGGTGACTTCGGCAAGATCGAGCGCATCTATAACTTCTCCACCACCACCATTTGTTGCGGTATTGCCGCCGCGAAGCACAACGGGCAACAGCGTGAACGAGTCACCAGTCAAATAGAAAAATGTTTCACCCGCAAGGAAGAAATCATCGCTCCGTACAAGAGGATTGCCATCGACAAAATTGCTATAGAATAAACAGCGATATAAACCTTGCTCACGCAAATCAGGCAGCGAGAAATCACCCCTTGCATTTGTTTGTTGGGGAGGTTGAGCGACATTAGTGAACCAGGGGTCAAAGTAACATTGGATACTAATGCCATCGTGTCTTCGACTGCCCTGATATAGAACTGCTCCGCTAATTTCATATCCAGCTAGAATCGCTAAATTAGGCGCGCGCTGCACCCTGCCCCGAACCACCAAATTTCCATCCCGGTTCAGAAATTGGGTTGTCCGGCATGAAATTGTGGAATTGCTATCCCGTATTAAATCCAGAACTCGAAATCGCA
>CAZTLI010000328.1:0-6299 GCA_964614375.1 uncultured Anaerolineaceae bacterium | reverse complement strand
GTCTTTATCTCTTATTCACGACGCGATTCCGACTTTGTGCGGCGCATCCATGACCGATTAGCCGAGACCGGACGCGATGTTTGGGTCGATTGGGAGGACATCCCGCCGACTGCCAATTGGTGGCAAGAGATTTGCGCCGCGATAGAGGCCGCCGATACGTTCGTTTTTGTCATCAGCCCCGATTCAGTGCAATCGCAGGTGTGCCGGGATGAAGTGCAATACGCCGTCGATAACAATAAACGTTTTGTGCCCCTGCTCTATCGGGAATTAGCCGAGATGGGCACGGGACAGATTCACCCCGCCATCCATACCCATAACTGGATACCCTATACCGATGCCATTGATTTTGATAAGGCCTTCAATACGCTGCTGCAAGCGATTGATACCGATTTGTCGTATGTGCGCGAACATACCCGTTTGCTGGTGCGCGCCCGTGAATGGCAGGGCAAGGCCCGTGACCGCAGCTTTTTGCTGACCGGTGTCGAACTCGCCGACGCCAAAAAGTGGTTGGACAATAATCACGGCAAACATCCCGAACCGACGGAATTGCAACTGAATTACATCCTCGCCAGCCAAACGGCACAAACCACCCGGCAGCGCGTGTTCTTCGTGGGATTGAGTGTCGCGTTTGCCATCGCGATTGTGTTGATTTCTGTCGCGTTTTTGCTCTTCCGCGAAACACAGGAAGCGCGCGAACAACTCGAAAACCAGAATGCGACGATTGACGCCCAGCGTACCCGCGTCGGGCAAACTTCCAATAACGTCGTTGAAGCGGTGAATGCCACATTAACCGCGCAAGCCCAACAAAATGTGGTGCAATCGACTGTCGTCCGCATTCAGCAAACAGCAGTGGCGGCACAAAATCGCGCGGTTATAGTCGAAATCACACTGACGCAGATTTCCGCCGAATTGGCGCAGGTCGTCAGCGATAATGCGACGTTGGTGGCACAGGTGGGTGCATCGGGCGGTGTCGATGTCGCAGAGGTGGCGACCTCAACTGCTGCGGGCATGAGTGGGGGCACAACAAACGATCTAGAACCCACCGTAGCCAATGAATCGATGGATACGATAGAACCCATGGGCGACACAGCTATCCCAACGCAGGCTGTTACAGTCGATGGTGACGCGCCCCATTTGACCGCCACAGCAATTATTGCGAATGCGACAATCGAACCCTCGCCCACACCAGCGCCCATTCAACCGACACCGACGCTGCCAGAACCCACGGCGACCTTCACACCCTTCTCAACACCGACGCCAATCCCATCCGCCACGCCGCTGCCAGACCTGTTCCCCGTGCCGACACTGGTGCAGCTGCCGCCAGCAACAGGCGGTGGGTCATTCTCTAACCTGGTTGTGAGTCCGGCGGGCAACGACAGGGCCTGTGCGCGGAATGGGGGCGCTGGCCCCTGCGCGACGATAGGCCATGCGCTGGGCTTATCTGAACCGGGCGATGTCATCGCGCTGGAAGAGGGCGTCTATACCGAAACGCTGGTTTTGCAGCATGATGTGACGCTCATCGGTTATGGCGACCCATCGCTGACGCTCATCAACGGCAATGGGATGGGCACGACCATCAGCATAGATGGCGATGTCACGGCACAAATCGCGTTTGTGACGATAACAGGTGGGAACAGCCGTGACGATGGCGGCGGCATTCTGAACGATGGCACACTGCGCTTGTTTGGTGTGACGATTTTTGGCAATACGTCGGAGACCGTCGGCGGTGGAATCGCCAATTATGGCAATCTCGTCGTGCAAAATTCGTCGATTGAGAGCAATTATGCCGCTGTCGGCGGTGGTATCTATAACGGCGAAGGCGCCCTGATGATTGTCGATGAAACGACCAGCACCATCGTCAGCAACAGCGCCAGCAGTGGACGCGGCGCGAATGTCTATGAAGCGGCAACGGGCGTCTCCTCACAATCGGATGTGTGTCCGGCGCTCGTCCAGCGTGCTGTCGAAGCAGTCAGCAGCGTCTGTACTGGTCTGGGGCGGAACGAAGCCTGTTATGGCACGGGCGTTATCGAAGCCGAAGACGTTGACGCCGAACCCCTGCCCTTTAATCAGCCCGGTGATCGTGTTTCGCTGGATCACGTCGCAGCGATTTATCTGGAACGCGCCGCGCCGGGTACGCCCAATTGGAGCGTGGTGATGCTGAATGTGCAAGCCACTGTTCCGGGCGCGCTGCCGGGGCAAGGTTTTACTATCGTGGTCTTTTCGATTGATGCCGCATATCCCGAATTTGAAGTCGGCGTTGAGGCCGTCGTCAATACCGAAGGCGATACGCTCAACGTCCGCAGTGGGCCGGGACTGGACAATCGTGTTATCACCGAGCTGCGCGACGGCACACGAGTCACGGTTATTGGTGGCCCGATAGAGGCTGATGATTTCGTGTGGTGGCAGATTGAATTGGAGGACGGACGGCAAGGGTGGTCGGTCAGTTTTGTGGATGACGAATTCGGCGCGATAGATACGCTGCAACCCTATATCGACCTGACCGAAATTGAGCCGCAAGCCTTCATCCTGCGTACCGGCATCGGCGGCACGGCCTGTATACCCGTGCCCACCGACGGGCTGCTGCTGCAAGGCGACGAACCCATGCGCCTAACTATCGACATCAACGCGATTTACATCGAAGAGGAGTGACAACACAACGCATCCATCCAAACGCAGGCTAAAGGCAAAGGCGCATAGTCACCAGGGTGGCTTTGCATTGAATTTATGGGGTATATATCTTCTTTTGCGCTTGGCTGTGCTTTTGGGCGGACGGCTGCCTGCCCCTATGTGAACCGCGCTCTGACTCTTTACCTCTTCGTTACGCGCTTATCGTTTTTCACGAAGCGACAATATTCGGGCGGAAGTCGTCCACGAAGTCAGGCGGGACGCGCATCGGACGGCCTGTGGCTAAATCCACCCACACCCACAAGGTCAGACAGCGCGCCAGTAATTCACCGTCGCTCGCGCGCCGAATGGTATAGTGACGGTGTGCCGTCGCCCGTTTGACATTCGACACCCACGTCGTGATTTCGAGTTCTTCATCCATCAAAGCCGGTTGCAGATATTCCATGCGATGACGGCGGGTGATGATGCCAAAGCCCGCTTCGGCAATCCGCGACATAGGCCAATGATGGGCGACGGCGACCTGTGTGCTGCAATCTTCGATATAGTTGAAATAGACGGCGTTGTTCATGTGCCCGCGGGTGTCGATGTCGCGCCATTCCACGCGCTTGGTGATGGAAAATTTACCCGGTGGCGGGGGCGGCGGTTCGGGGAATTTATCACGCGCGGGGGCGACGGTCAGGTCATCACCGGGCCAATAGGCAGCGATGACCGCCGCTTCGACGCTGGCAGGACGTTCGGTCTGTGTGTCTATGTACACCCAATCGGTGCTGGCTTGCGCGTGCAATTCGCCCGTTTCGGCATGGCGGAACTCATAGCGTCGTCGTGACCGTACCCGTCGAAAATCCTCAACCCATGTGCGGACTTCGATAGGGTCGTTATAGACAAATGGCAGAAAATACTCGATTTCCGTCTCGCGCACCAGCCAGATACGATTCATCGCCTCATAGCGCGCTTGATCGAAGCCCACAAACGCCGACGCATCAAACGCCGTCTCCTGCATGAAACGGGGATAATTGGCGTTGTTCAAATGACCATACGAATCGCATTCATAATAGCGAACGCGAAACGTGCGGCTGAACGTCACCGGTGGCATGACACGCTTGTCCTAATCCGTCGTATAGCCACACAGCGCGATGGCCTGCGGGCCAGTATGCACGCCAAGGACAGGTGAAACGGTGGAAATAAACACATCCTCAAGGTGATATTCTTTACGGATGCGAAAGGCGATGTCTTGCGCTTCGGACAGGGCATCGTTATGCAGGACAGACAGGGACAATTTCTTGCCCAGATCGACCTGATTGAAGAAACTGTTATAGGTGTTTTCCAGCGATTTTTTGCGCGTGCGCGTGCGTTCACCGGCTTCAACCAACCCGGTCTCATGGTCGATGTAAATCTGGGGTTTGATATTCAGCATCGTGCCGAAGAAACGCGAGGCGCTGTTGATACGACCACCCTTGTGTAGATAGTCGAGCGTGTTCAGCGTGACGATGAACACCATAGAGCGGCGGGCGCGGTCTGCGGCAGTGACCATCTCCTCCGCGCTGCGACCAGCAGCACGGGCTTCGGCAGCGGCGATGACCTGCCACCCCAATCCCATCGAGGCCGAGCGCGAATCGTGCAAATGCACCGGGATGTCTGTCATTGCAGCGGCCTGCTTCGCCGATTGAAAGGTGCCGCTGAGGGCGCTGCTGATGGTGATGACGACAATTTCTTTCGCGCCATTGTCACGGGCGGCTTCGTATGCTTGCAAAAAGTCACCGGGAGACGGCTGCGATGTACGCGGGTGGTTCCGGTCAACCGACAGTCGCTGGTAAAAGGCATCGACTTCGATGTCTACACGGTCACGCAGTTGTTCATCGCCCCAGATGATATACAAGGGCACGACCTGAATATCATATTGGCGGCGGATGTCTGCGGGAATGTCGCTGGTGCTGTCGGTGATGAGTGCGATGGCGTGGGTGGTCATGAATTTTCCTTGATGGTGAGACGATAGTGATAGTCTGTCAAAAGCTTGCGCTACAGTGTACCGCATGATACCCGCTTTGCCAGTGTCAGCGTGGTCTATTGGTCTATTGAAAGCCATGACACCCCTTGCCTATGATGGGTTGGGATAGTGGCAAGTGCAGACAGTACCGCGCAGTCATGCGTGCTCATCTGCCTTGAAGTTGAACCGTTTTGCCCTTCTCGCTGTGTTCTGTGCGTCCCGGTGGTTCAGCTTTTAAGTGACCAGCAGCCAGCGGCCCATTTTTTATCGTTATTCAGGAGTGACGAATGACCGAACAGACCTATCACCTGGCCCAATTGAATATCGCCCGGATGCGTGAACCGCTGGAGAGTCCGGTAATGGCGGATTTTGTCGCCCAGTTGGACGCGATTAATGCCCTCGCCGAACAATCACCGGGATTTGTGTGGCGCTTGCAATCCGATGCGGGTAATGCCACCGATATTCGCATCTTCGACGATGCGATGCTGATTGTGAATATGTCCGTCTGGGAAAATATTGACGCCTTATTTGAATATGCCTATAAAAGCGATCATGTGCAGGTCTTCCGGCGGCGCGGTGAATGGTTTGAAAAGATGGATAGTGCCTATATGGTGCTGTGGTGGATTCCGGCGGGGCACACCCCCACCACAAGCGAAGCCGAAGCCAAATTGCATTATCTACGTGAACACGGCCCGACTCCGCTGGCGTTCACATTCAAGCAGCGCTACAGCGCGGACGATATGCACAAAGCACAACAGGCGATTGAAAGTTGAGATGTCGTCCGCCAGCAAGCGCCCAATCTGGTCGAGTGTGAGTCCCAATTCCTTCAGCGCAAGCAGGCGCTTCAATTGGGGCAATTCTGGCAGATTCGCCAATGAGCAACAGGCCTTACTCCCGGTTCAGTGTGCCAGTTCCTGTGTAGGGGTTCGTAACTATTCACGCATCCATACGCCTGTCGCCCAACCCCCAGCCCCGGCTCGGCAGAACGGGTCACAAGCGCGCAGGGGAGGGGTTGCCATGAGAACAGGCAAAATCTCACGGATAGGTGAATAATCACAGGGGTTCACACGATGTCAACGTCATTGTGTCAGAAAAGCGAGTATCGAGCCTTAAGGGGGCCAATTGCCAATCCTCATCGAATCCTGTCCTTATTCAGCAGTAACAGCATAAAAACACGGCGCTGGGGCGAGTATCGGCAGAATCGGCTTGGTGCTACACTAACACTGAATCAAACAGATGAGGACATCCTACCCATGATTCGGGCGATAGAAGAACGCTCACTGAATGCGCTGCCAGCCCTGCGTACCGTCTATTACGATGGCTGGATACTGCGCTTTGCCGATGGCTATACCCGCCGCGCCAATTCGGTCAATCCATTGTATAACGGCACGCTGGACACACACGAAAAAATCGCCTACTGTGAACGCCTGTATCACAGTCGCAATCAACGGGTGGTCTTCAAACTGACCAATGCCGTGCAGCCCTCAAATCTGGATGATGTGCTGTCGAAACATGGGTATGCCTATGAAGCGCCCACAGGTGTCCATACCGTGTCGCTGGATAATCTGCCACAACCGCAGCTTGCCAATGTCATCATTCACGACCAGGCGTCAGAAGATTGGCTGACGGCCTACTGTGACCTCAATGCCGTAGCAACTCGCTATGCCCTCACACTGGAACGGATGTTAAG
>CAZTLI010000327.1:0-6305 GCA_964614375.1 uncultured Anaerolineaceae bacterium | reverse complement strand
ATTGCGCCGTATGATGTCGCGGGACAGTTTCTGAATAGTGCAACGCTGCGCCCAACAGTCAACGACTTTTTCCAATCTATCTTGTTCGAAAACGAAAACAGTTACCATATCACCGAACTCTATTTATGGGATGATTCCCATTGGATTGGGCAGCGACTTCACAAGCTCCAACTGCGTGAACGCTATAAGGCGGGCGTTGTGGGTCTGCGTAAGGAAGATGGTCATTTTGTCTATTCACCAACGGACGATTACATCCTCCTGGAGGGCGAAATTGTGTTGGCAATAGCCCCGGCGCGCTTTGTCCAACCGTTGCAAGAAGAGTGTCGTCGGGGTGTCGAAACGAAACCCAAAATGATGGCCTGGCAAAAACTGCCGCCATTGACTACCAAATTAACCGGGTCTCGGGTTTATAGTCTGGAAGAAGCTGAAGCAGCGGTCAGCCAGATGTCCCAGCATTTTGTCATCTGTGGGACCGGGCAGGTCGCTAGAAATACAGTGGACAAACTTAATCCTGATCGCCCATTCGTCATTATCAGCGATGATGATAAACAAACGGCAGAGTTATTAGAGCGTGGTTTTCGGGTGATACACGGCAATCCGACGCAGGAAATCGTGCTGAAAAAAGCAGGCGTAGATCGTGCCCTCGCCATTATGGTGACGCTAGAAGAAAAAGCAGACAGTGTGTTGTGTGTCATTACATGCCGTGGCCTTAGCAAGCGGCTCCTAATTTCCGCCACAGCGATGACGGATGATATGCTGCCAAAATTGTATCGGGCTGGTGCAGACCGTGTGGTAAGCCCATTCCATATTGCGGCGCAGTTTGTACTCCTGGCAACCACGCGCCCGGATGTCAACGATTTTATGCAATATGTGTTGTTTAATTATGAATCCGGGCTGGAAACGACCGAAATCTATATGGAGACAACCTCACCCTGGATTGGGGAAACCATCGAGTCGCTGCGAATTGACCGCCTGTTCCAGGCAGGGGTGATAGGTATTCGTCTAGCAGATGGTAAGACGTTTATCTACGCACCTTCTGGCTCGCACGTTATTAGTCCTAATGAGGTTCTGATTATCGTCACGCCAATGGCTTATGCTGATGAATTGATGCTCACGGCGCATGGCAGCGTGGCAAAGCGGCCTTCGACCTTACGACGGGGCGATGTGCTGAAGAGTCGGTCCTGGACGGCTGAAGAACTTGAAGCCATGATGAAGCAAAATTGATCGGCTAATAGGTATCGTCTGATTTTGAACGGGGACGGATGCGACGTAGGCCGGCGCGATGGCGCTCCTGTTCATAATCTTGCGGGGTATCGACATCCCGCAGGATGCTGTCGGTGTCCACATCTACATATACAATGCGATCTTTGTGTCTGTTCAAAACGTCGCGTGGCGCAGAGTCTCCTCTTAATGCCAGAATATCGGGCCAATAACGGCGTCCGATCAAAATGGGATGCCCACGCCGCATTTCATAACTTGGCGCAACGAGGTCGCTCTTCCCCTCCGCATAGGTATTCATCACTTGATAAACTACACGCGGTTGGATACGCGGTTGGTCGCCCAGCACAACCAGTGCGGCTGTAACAAAATCAGGCATGGCGCGCAACCCCGCTTTGAGTGAGGACAGCATTTCGCCTGTTTTGTAAGCACGGTTATAGATTACTTTTGCGCCCATTGGTTTCACCAGACGTTTAACCTCATCGGCACGATGCCCGGTCACGACGGTAATATAGTCAAGGCGAGACCGGATGAGTTGATCGACTATATGTTCTATAATGGTTTTATGTTCTGTCCAGGGTAACAAGACTTTCGAGTCTCCCATGCGAGTGGACATGCCAGCCGCCAGCACAATCGCGCCCACCGGTCGTCTTATCTCATGTACTGGTTCTGCGCTCCGAATTGAGCCGATGGCGACACCCCTTATCTGTTCAGACCGCAGCATAAGACGTGCAATTAAACGCGCGCGCCCGCGTAGATACCCGGTTTCTGGAGTCTGGTTGAGATAGGCTACCACACGCGCTTTATCGGGAACACCGCGCAGCCCCAATTGCTTGTCGGACATCACATCGGCAATCCAGGGTGAGCGCACCCGACTGCCGTGAACATAACCAAATCGGTTAATCATCGCGTCTGGATTGTAAACATGCTCGTCATCAAGCGGATCCCCCAGAACGTTTAGTGAGGCGATAGGCACGACCAGCGACGTGTCTATCGGGATAACGGGTTCATGGTCAAAAGGCGCTTTAAAAGGCAAGCCGCGCGCGCCATCTGCTTCAATGAGAAGGACATCGGAATCAACACCATCCAGAAGTGTGGGCAACCAGTCTGGCGATGGGCCATACACTTTGCCGTTTCGCACATGATCGTACAAGAAGATAAATTGGTTGGCGGTGAGGGCAGTCGATATGGCGGACGCATTCGCGGTACAGGGCATGACCTGTGGGAAGAATGACAATTGGTCTTCGGCAATCCGTGTGGTCGTGGTTGCGAGGACACGCCAGCCCGCTTCTGCTAATTCGTAACCCAGGCGCACCAGCGCCGATGTTTTGCCGCCTGCACCAATAAAGGCCACGACATCCCCACGAGAAACATCAAGCGCCTGATAAAGTTTCATGAGACGCTCCTGCTCGAAAACATGCTTGAATCTGCGATGCAGCCATGACTGCTTCTAAAACACCACCACCCACAGCAAGCGATTTGTCTGAGATACTGAAGCAGTGCTCACGCACTGCGCGCGGGTCTAAATCACCAATTTTCATGCCAGCAGATACGTGTACGGAATGATGAATCAAACCACGTAATACACCCGCAAAAGGGGCTGATATAGTGTGGTCTTCGATGGTTGCAATGATTTGCCCGACTTCAATAGAATCGCCTATCGTTGTGCGCGGTGTAATACGGCCTGCTGCTGGGGCGCGCAAAACGCGCGAGTGCTGCATCCCATTGATACTGCCGGGTGTGCCGGTATCCGGTTCGGCTGTGCCGTCATAAATCACGCGTCCGAGGTTGTGACCGCGATTCGTTTCGATAACTGCGTGACAATCGACGCCGGCGCGATAACCGGGTCCGAGTGCCACGACCAATGGCGCGTCACCGATTGTAGTGTCGAGTTTTTGCTTTTCCATCCGGGCGTCAATCACAATGTTGGGCGTTAATTGGTGAATGGCGTCACCATTCGCGTCGATCAATACCGGAATTTCACCCGCATGAATTACGTCCCAAATTGCCTTTGCATTGGCAATACAACGCGCGCTTAATCCCTGTACCGTCACTGTCTGGCTGAATACGGCCTCTCCATAACTGACCGTCCGCCGTACCAACAGCGGGGTAGGGAGTTCCGTCACCACCACCGGAAAACCGGCGCGCCTTAAGCGGTATATTGCTCCGCTGGCAAGGTCACCGCCGCCGCGCACGAGCGTGAGCATTCGTTCAAACAACGCCAAGACCCTGCTCCCGTAAAGCTAAGACCACTTTTTCAGGCGTAAATGGCTGTGAATCGAGCCAGACCCCAGTCGCATCGTGAATCGCAGCAGCGACAGCAGGTAATAAAGGCAAAAATGGCATTTCCGCCATCCCTCGCGCGCCCCACGGCCCAATCGGATCGGCATATTCCAGAATGACGGATTTAACCTCCGCGGGGATATCGAGCACGGTGGGGATGAGGTAGGTCGAAAGGAAGGGATTACGAATTTGTCCTGCATCGGATAGGAGATGTTCCATAATGGCGTAACCCTGGGCCTGCACAACCGCGCCTTCAATCTGACCTTGCACCAGCTGCGGATTAATCGCTCTGCCGACATCGTTAGCAGAAATGACGCGCAAAAGTTGAATGTGGCCGGTTTCAATATCAACTTCGACTTCAACGGCCTGTGCGACATAGCCATACGAGAAATTGGGTTCGCTGCGGCCTGTCATAGGGTCATAGGGTGTTGTCGGTGGTGGACGATACTGGAATGTGGCGATGGCTGGTCGTTCTTCTGCTTGCCATTTAGCCAGTGCTTGTTCTGCGGCATTTTTTATGGCATTGCCTGACATAAAGGTCAGGCGTGACGCTGAAGCGCTGCCAGAATTCGGTGTCTCAGCCGTGTCGTGACTGATGAGCCGCACCTTGTTTAATGGTACGCCCACCGCTTCGGCTGCCATTTGGCTCATTACTGTGTGTGTACCTTGCCCGACTTCGGCGCCAGCATGACGAACGATGACTTCCTCAATGTCGGCTTTACCATGCAGCTCGATGACTGCCCAGCTTTGTTCAGGAAATCCAAAGCTAAAACCCACATTTTTGAAACTGCACCCCACACCGATACCGCGCCGTTTTGTCGGGTCGGCGGGTTGTTCGGTGGGTGGGCGTGACCATGTATTATCGCCATTTTGCGTCCACCAGCTTTCGCGGGCGCAGGCTTCGAGCACCTGTGGCATAGAAACGCCGGGTGGCAGCGGTGTGCCGACTGAAAGAATGCTGCCTTCTTGTACGACATTGCGACGGCGGAGTTCGAGCGGGTCGATGCCAAGTGCTTCTGCCAGACGATTCATTTGTCCTTCGGCAGCGAATGTGCCCTGCGGCCCGCCAAATCCCCGAAATGCGCCACAAGGGATGTTGTTGGTGTAAACCCCATACGTGTCGAGATGAATATTGGGGATGACATACGGCCCGGTTGCCATCAAATTGGCATTGCCCATGACTTTAGTTGATGTATAGGCATAAGCGCCACTATCGCCGTAGAGCGCGCATTCCGCCGCGACCAGTTTGCCGTCCTTCGTTGCCCCCCATTTTGCATAGATTTTCACCGGATGCCGTTTGTGATGGTAGAGGATGGATTCCTCACGATTCCAGATAATCTTTATAGGGCGTTGCAGTTTGTGTGCCGCAAGTGCCAGCACAATCTGTACGGACATATCCTCGCGTCCGCCGAATGCACCGCCTATAGCCGGATAAATCACCCGTACCTGGTCCAGGGGTAGATTGAGTGCATGAGCAATTTGTTCCTGATCTTCATGTGTCCATTGTCCAGCGACGATGACGGTGACACGTCCCTCGTCGTCAATGTAGCCGAGTCCAGCTTCGGGTTGCAGATAGGCGTGTTCCTGCCATGATGTCGTATATACACCTTCGACAACGACATCGGCTTGCTGCCAGCCCGCGTCCATATCGCCTTTACGAATGCGATAGTGGCACAGGACGTTATTGGCATAATCGGCATGAAGTTGTGGCGCCCCATCCTGCATCGCTTCTTCAGCATCAAATACAGTCGGCAGGTCTTCATAGGTCACGTCAATTAATTTTGCAGCGCGAGTGGCAATGGCTTCAGTTTCCGCAATGACGAGAGCGATGTTATCCGCATAGCAGCGCACGATGTCTGCACCGGGTTGTTTGCTCCCAGGACCACAGAGTACGGGCTGGTCGTTGATTATTAAACCATATTCATTCACAGGCACATCTTTTGCAGTCAGGACAGCGACTACACCCGGTAGTGCTTCTGCCTTGTGTGTATCAATGGCTATGATGCGTGCATGGGCGCGGTCACTAAAGCGGATTTTCATCCACAATTGGGTCTCAAGATCAATATCGCCGGGGTAGGGCGTTTCGCCTGTGACTTTGCCAACAGCATCAATGCGTTTTACAGTCTGACCAATCACCAGTGTCTTGTCTTTAGCCACTGTTTTCTTCCTTGATTTAGATTGATTTTTTTGATTATTCGTTATCGCCTATCGCAACTTTCCATACAAGAATTATAACAAACCCCACTACAGATAGAAACTATCCACTGAAAATAAAAAAGGCGTCATCGGGACGCCTCATCATTGTTGTTTGGCGCAAATAGGTCTGTACTAGCCGACGGCGACAGGCGCGAGATTTGATATTTTGCCACGTAAGCGCTGGGTTTCGCGCGTCATTATTCGACGTAAGATGGCGATAGATGTGGCATACGTCGGCGCGATACCTTCATATCCGAGGCTGCCTGCACCTAAATTCTCGCCTTTGCTCAACGGTTTATCTGAAGCATAGTGCAAGAAGCCCACATCAAACGGCACATGATAAAGATTCACAATTTGATTAACCGGATGGCGTTTCGGACGGAAGGCTTCATACACAGCGGATAGATAGGGGCCGCCTTCCATTTCGATGTCTGTGTAGCCTTCATGATAGAACAGACTCATATACTGTGAATTCTGTAAGAATGTGCCCGGTGCACTGATGGCTTTTTGATTGTCCAGCACTGTGCCAAATGTCATATACGGCACAACATCGGCAGCGGAAAAACAGTTATTGAATAGATAGGTGTTTTCCGAATGTTCATCGTGGA
>CAZTLI010000326.1:0-6305 GCA_964614375.1 uncultured Anaerolineaceae bacterium | reverse complement strand
TGTGCCCGGTACAGGCAAGACGATGTTGTGTACGGCGCTGGCGAAGTGGGCGCTCCAACGTGAATATCAGGCCATCTATATTTCCAGTGCAGACCGTGCAGGTTCGACCTTTGGCAAGATTCAACAGGCGCTGCATGTCGCCGCGAATTCGCGCAAGCCGGCGTTGATTATTCTGGAAGAGTTGGACGCCTATTTGCACAAGCAGGAGAAGGCGCTGATTCTGAATGTGCTTGATGGTTCGGAATCGTTCGAGAATGAATATGGCACACTGCTCATCGCCACCACGAACTATCCCGAAGCGATAGACGAACGGGTCTTGAAGCGTCCGGGACGTTTAGACCGTATCTTCATCATCCCCGAAACGCAAACCCTGGCAGACGCCGAAAAGATGCTGCGGAAGTATCTGGGCGAGATGTGGCAGGACGACCACGCCCGCGTCGCCGAAAAGCTGGTGGGCTATCCCGGCGCGTTCATCCGCGAGGTGGCGGTTTATGCGCTGACGCAGCTTGTCTATGAAGACCAGCCCACACTCACGCGGGGCCGTCTGGAAGCGTCGTTCAATCGGCTGCAAGCGCAAATCGAAGCCAAAGACGACTTTTTGCAGCAGCGCCGCGCCGCACACGTCAATGGGCGTCAGCGCAGCCTCATCAACCGGGTTGACCGCGCGACAGGCGGGTAAGACAGCGTTCAGCGATTCGCATTTCAGCTAAGAACGTTGAACTCCAGTAAGTTGGGACGATGGGGTGATGATGCTCCCACCTGATGCTACGCCAGATAGTCATAGGTTGTTGTCTAGCGCCCGCGCGCTGCTGCATCAGTGCCCAACGTCATTATATGACGAAGCGACGGTAACTGGTTCGGTCTCGCGCGGTGTCGCTGATAGCTACTCTGATATTGAACTCAACTTCTGGACAGCCGCATTCCAATCCATTGAGATTTATAAAGCATGGGTCACATCGCTTGCTGGTCAAATGATCGAAGGCCGTCCGGCATGGATGTTCAGCGATGAGGGCTGTCACCTGGCCTATACAATTGACGGTGTGAAATATGACCTCATCTGGCAAAGTTGGGCTGACCTCGATATTTGTCTTGCGCCACTCAAGCAGCACAATTTGCCGGATGACCCTATATTGCCCTGGGTGCTCTACCATGCGCTTCCACTAGGCGATGCACCACGCATAAGCGCCTATCAAACCAGTCTCAGCGTCTATCCCGATGCCCTGCGCCACAAGATTATCAACCACCATGTCACAATCTGGTGGGAGATGCTGCGGATACCGCATATCTTATTCGCTGAGGTACAGGCACGACGGGGGCAACTCCACGATTTGCGGCGTAGACAGTTAATGGGTATCAACAGCATTTTGAGTGTGTTGTTCGCCTATAATCGCCTGTGGCAACCAGATTTCAAATGGCTCAAGCCGGAAAGCGCGCGTCTGACTCATCAACCGCCGAATCTCGTCGAACGGATTGACGCCATTCTCACCACGATAGCTACTGTCGAAGTCGTGACGTACATGGTTGACCTGATGCGCGATACACTGACTCTCCTCGCGGACGAGTTTGACGCAGGTGATTTGATTTTGAGTCTCAATAAACTAAAGGGGTCTTACTCAGATTTGTGACCAACAGGAAGAAGATTATTGAACCGCAAAGTTCGCAAAGGGAAATTCCAAAAGCGTAACACAGAGTTCAAGAGATTTGATTTTCATCTCAATCACGCTTGCTTATGTCTCCGTGCGCTCTGTGTCACTGTGGTTCGTTTTGTCTTTTTCTGTGATTCAGAGGCATTTAGTAGTCGAAAGCCCCATACTTTTCCATAATCGCCTGCAAATCACCTAAAGGGATGGCATAGGCGGTGCGGTCTTGAAAGCCGACCAGCGTCTTGGCGGCGGTCAGGGCGTTGAGGATGGCCTCTTCTGTCGCTTCGATGACGCCTTCAAACAGCGGATTCATCTGCGAATGCAGCAGCATCTTGACAGTGTAACCGTGGTCAGCGTCAATCGGCAAGTCGTTACCTGTGGCGAAGGCGATGAAAATGTCGCCACTGCCATTGTGCCCGATGCCGCCCACCCGCGCTAAACCGACTGTCGCGCGCTGTGCCAGACGTTTACATTGCACGGGCAGCAGGGGCGCGTCTGTGCCGATAATGACGATAATCGAGCCGCTGTCGAGCGGTTTGTCGTCAGACCGGGGCGACGGCACTTTATCAAAGCCAATCAATCGCCCCACCGGGACGCCATTCACGCGCAAATCTTCGCGACTGCCATAATTGGCCTGTACCAGCACGCCGACGGTATAGGTTTCGTTGTCGATTTCGACCAGGCGTGATGCTGTGCCGATGCCGCCCTTGAAATCGTGACAGGTCATCCCCGTACCCCCGCCGACATTGCCCTCTGCCACGCTTCCACCCGCCGCAGTGTGCATCGCCTCGAAGACATTGGCTTTGGTGACATGAAAAGCGTCGATGTCGTTCAAGAAGCCATCATAGGTCTCGGCGACGACGGGCAAAATCCACCCCGGCACCTGATACTCGCGTTCATAGGCAATCAGTGAATCGCGCACCACGCCGACCTGATGGGTATTCGTCAGCGCGATGGGCGAGGTCAACAGGCCGGATTCCGCCAGCCAGTGTGTGCCCGTCATCTCGCCGTTGCCATTGAAATCGTGATAGGCGGCGAAGGCGTGATTTTCCCAGATGATACCCTCGCGCGGGACGACGACCGTAACACCCGTTCGGGCGACACGCGGCATATCATAAATGACAGTGCTGTGCCCGACCATGACTCCGGGTACGTCGGTGATGGCGTTGTATGTGCCTGTGGGTAGATGGCCTATGCTGATGCCCAACTCTCGCAGCCGCGCGCGTGTCATTGTCTATGCTCCCCGTGAACAGTGATGCGTGATGAGTAAAGGCAGTGATGAGTAACGAGTAAAAGCAGTCATAAACCAAAGACTTGGGACTGTGCGAGGGCGCGTCTACTGTTTGGATACGACACTGCACACTGCCACAAACCCAGTTCGCTAACCCCTAAGACCCAATCCCTAACCACTCTGTGTCCTCTGCGCTCTCTGTGGTACAGTCTTTTGATTTTGCGATTATAGGCTATTCGAGTGGAGGCGGGTAGTGATAGTAGCTAACTCTCGTAAGATGGAGTTATTATGTGACGATGATATGACGGAGGATATTGAAGATGAGTAGTGAACAACGACTTCTTGCACAGAAATTAGCCTCACGTCCGTATACAATCCGTATCCTTCGTGATGATAGTATTCCTGAGAAACCTCTATATATGGCTGTGAATCCTGAGCTAGAGGGGTGTATGGCACAGGGAGAGTCTATTGAAGAGGCAGAGCGGTTTTTGGACGAATTCCGAGTTGATTATATTCTTCATTTGCTTGAACATGACTTGCCTGTTCCTGAACCAGCCGCTACCGCCACAATGACTAGCACGCCCATATTTGTTACAGAGACCTGGCCTCAATCTACACAATCTGATGATCAAAATGACGATGCTACGCATTTGTTCGAGACAACTATCAAAACATAAGGGGTTGCACGTTCCCGCGAACCAGACCCTATACCCCTCGTTATCCGGCAGTGGCGCGACGGAATTATTGGCGATGTTTTAATCGTGCTGGATAGCGATTGAATCGAGGCGCGAGTCGGTCTTGTCGTGTTCCTTATCAATCTGTCAGGCGTAAGACCATCCGCATGAACATCACGCCCTCATCGGGGAAACTGGCGCTGGTGGTCATAAAGCGGAAGATGCGGGCGAGGTCGTAAAAGGTCTGGATGTCGCGTCGTTGTGCGCGTGCCGATAGATTGCCGCCCGAAACATCGCCCATCAGCGTGAAAATATCGCCATCGAGATACATCGACAGGATTTGACCGCCGGAATAGTAGGACTGCGCGAGGCTGTAATCCGCCGAATTATAGAGACCGCCTGTACCCGACAGGGCTTGTTCCGCCGCTGCGCGTGTGCCGATGACGAACACAGTATCATTCGACGCGACGACGACATCAACCGACTGCACCCCATCCGACGCCGTGAAAACGACAGAATCCGCCCCGGCGACCGTCTCGCGCCCATAAACCACACCCTGCCGTTCTAGCGGGAGCATGGCGGCGGCATTGGCGAAGGCATCGACCACCGCCCGCGCACGCACCGGGTCCGTCGCTTCGATGACGATGCCGCCCTGAATCTGCGTCACGCCGACGGGCACATCGGGCACTGCCGGTTCATAGGCGGCGAACAGGGCATAATCGCCCGTCAGCCAATCGAGCACGCCTTCTTGCAGCGTGAATCCACCAACGGTCATCAGCACGCTGTCGATTTGTTGCAGCGCCTGTTCAAAATCGCGCATCATAGCGGGGTCGATTTCACCGAGCGTTTCAAACATCGACACATAACTGTCAATGAGGGCGCGCAGATTGCTGGCGTGCATGACAAAAACCGCATTCGACGGCACATGATCCATGAAGGTGGGGTCAACGACGCCAAAGTCAGGCAGCAGTGCCATCGCTTCGCCAGCGACCACCTGTACCGCGTCGAGCAAAATCGTATTGCCATCGCGCAGGGCGAGGGCATAGACGAGGCTGATTCCTGGATTCGGCGTGAGCAATTGTGTCGCAAGTCCCTGTGCCTGCATCGTATCGTAGACCGACTCTATCGCCGTATTTACCGCGTGCATCAGCGAGGCCATATTTGCATAAACAACCAGACCATAATCGCTTTCGGGCAGATGGGCGAAAGTTTGCTGGAAGGTCGGGTCATCATAGAGCGTCGCGCCGCCTCGATTAAGGATAGCCCCTGTCGCCATTTCGTTGGCGAAGAACATGACTTCATCGCCCAGCAAAATGATAAAATCCTCGCCGCGCGTGCGGTAGATGGCATAGCCGCCGCGCGTTTCGGTCTGGACAGGCTGACCAAACAGGCGCGCGATGAAGGCAGCGGCGTCATTGCGGTTGCGAATATGCACGGCAGCGGCGATTGCCAGGTCGGGCGCTGTGTCTCCTGTCGGGTCAATTGCCACAGCATAGACGCCGAAAGCCGCCCATTCACCCAACCAGGGACGGATGCTGGTCTGGAAGTCGCCTAAAGCAAACGTCCGCAGCAGTTGGTCAAAGCCGCCACGCACAGACAGATTGCTGCCGAGTGGCAGTATCATCTCCATCGGCAGATTATCCGTCACACGCTGAATGATGGCGTCTATGTTGTCTATCTGGGCGTCATCGGTACGCATCGCGCCATAGACGAGTGTATCCGCCGGGAAATAGCGCGCCATATCGGTTGGTGTCACCGGAATAGCGGCGATGCTGCGATTCTGGCTGAGGATGATTACACCAACCACGACAGTCCCGCCAATGACAATCAGCGCCGAAAGGATGAACAGGCGCGCCAATAGTGCCCGCAAACCGCGTTTGGGTTGACGTCTGGGTTGTGTGCGACGGGGTAAGTCCACCGCTTCGCGCGGTGGCTGCTGCAAATCAACCTCTTCGACAGGCACACCCCTGTCCGCACGCCGGGCGACTTTATCTGCCCAACGACCACGCGGCGCGCGTCTGGCAATCTCGATTTCGTCGATGCGATTCAGCCAGTCGCGCGCGGTGGGATGGTCTATGGTTTTGAGCAGGTTACGCGCCTCGTTAAAGCGATTTTCGCGGATGAGGTCACGCGCTTGTTCCAGTGTGTGTTTGACGCCCGGTATATCGCCCATAATCATCCTCGTAAAGCGGTTTGCGAGATTGCGTATTTTTGTTTCAACGTCCATTAGGTTTCTGCATGTTGCTATGACTGTGTGTTGATTTTACCAGAATATAGGTGTGCTTCGATACTATACTGGGAAACAAAAAAGGGGCGCTAGAAACGCCCCTCAAGAAACCGGGAATGAGAGTGAGATGTGGGAGCAGTGTGGGTGCAGTGTGAGCACGATGCGATGTCGATGGGGTTGGCGATAAAGTCAACCTGGCTGCGACGTGACTGCGATGTGTCAACCATGCGGCTGCATTGTGACGACGGTCTCCCGGTTTTAATTTATTTATCGACCAGACATCGGCTTGGATGGAAGCGGCGTTGAGTCTGGCTAATAAACCTTGTAATAACCTCGTTTTAGACCTGAACCCCTAAGCGTTGGAGTTCTTCCTTCAAAAACTGTATTTCCAGGTGCGCCGATTTTAGATAGGCTAACCCCCTGCGCGGCTCTCCGGCAATGGTGCTGGCGATGGCTGCCATCACATCCGACATCGCCGTCAGCAGGTAAAATCGCGCGTCACGAGCATAGGGCGGGAAGTAGGCGCGGCG
>CAZTLI010000325.1:0-6312 GCA_964614375.1 uncultured Anaerolineaceae bacterium | reverse complement strand
CTGCTATTAACTAACGATGACGCCATTGACCCGAGCTTCGCAGGCGTGGGCGGCTTCGATGAACAACTGCGCTTCGCCAGCTAGTTGTTCCGCATGGTCTTTATCGGGTTTGACGGGCGGATTTTCATGCCGGTCAAATAAATAATGCGCGAATTTACCCCTGGCGTACTGGTCGAAAAAGAGCTTTGTGTCATAAAAGCGCGTGCGGAATTCTTCAACAATACGATCCGGTTCATTTCCTACATCCAGATAGCGTGTGAGCACCAGTGACCGCGCCGCCAGCAGCATCGCCCGATACGCACGTTCATCTGCCAGCGCATAATCCCCTTCATCCAGCGCGACCAGGGCATCAAAATGCTCGGATTCGGCTTTGGCGATTTCCATCGAAAACAGCGAAACCACCTCGCCCGCGCATTCCCCGACACCAATATCGCCAATCGTATACACGCGCGAATCGCCCCAATCGGAGAAATAGGACGGGTCATCTTCGATTTCGGGGATATTCTGGAAGGGTTCGAGCATGGCGCGGATTTCTTTCTTACCGAGTCGTGCTACCCACTGCTGGAAGCGCTCATCACCTTCGCGCTCGTCTACATAACGATTGGTAATCGCGTCTAACACATCGGGCACAGTCCGCGCAGGGACAGCGCCCACCGCCAACCCATAACTGCCTGCGTTATTGTTCCACTGTCCACCCAACACGACCTGAAAATGCGGCACTTTGAGATTGCCATGGCGACGACTGTTGCCAAAGAAACCTATATCCGCCACATGATGCTGCCCGCAAGAATTGAAGCAGCCGCTGACTTTGATTTTCAGGTCTTTAACAGCCTCCGGTAACGTCTCATTCTTCGCAATCAACTGACGGCGCAGTTCATCCGTCAGGCCGCGTGATGATGCAATACCGAGTTTGCAAGTATCTGTGCCGGGGCAAGTGGTGATGTCAACAATCGTGCCCGCGCCGGCGTCGCCCAATCCAACTGCATGGAGCGCCTCGTATAACGCTGGCAAATCCCGGTCAGACACCCAGCGCAGAACGATATTTTGCTCGACAGTTGTGCGGACGTTATCACCCACATATTCGCGGGCAATATCTGCCAAACGGAACATTTGCCACGACGTCAAATCGCCCAATGGCAAATTAACTGTCACCACACTGTAACCGGGTTGGCGCTGCTTATAGATATTGGTGCGATACCACGCATGAAAGCCATCCGGCAGCGGCGCGCCATTTAGCAAAAAGCCTTCGCGCGCGGGGGTCTCCTGATACTTCGGCACATCGTCGATATAATCCGTCCAGCGGTCATCATGCGGCAATGTCTCCAATTCTTCATCGACCAGACGGCGGAATTCGTCGATGCCGAGCTTGGAGACGAGGAACTTCAGCCGTGCCATGTTGCGATTGCGTTTTTCGCCATGACGGGCAAACACACGCGAAATCGCCTGTGATAACGGCAGGAGTTGGTCTTCGGTCACGAATTCTTTGAGCACTTTGGCTTGATGTGGAATCGTGCCTAATCCACCGCCCACATAGACCTCGAAACCGCGCTGCTGCACCCCATCGACCGCGCGTACCCGCGCCAATAAACCTAAATCGTGCATCCGCACCAGTCCGCAGGCGTGTTGTTCACAGCCAGAAAACGCGACTTTGAACTTGCGCCCAAAATCCTGCACATCATCATGACCGAGCAGGAAATAGGCCAGCGCTTTGGAGTAGGGGGTTACGTCAAAGGCTTCATCATGGCATACCCCCGCCAGGGGACAGGCCGTGACATTGCGAACCGAGTTGCCACAGGCTTCGCGTGTGGTGATGTCTACCGCCGCCAGCCGTCGCATCAAGTCGGGCGTATCGTCAATATGGACATAATGGAGTTGGATGTCCTGCCGGGTGGTGATATGCAAAATACCGTCGGAATATTCTTCCGCCAGTTCTGCCAACACCTCCATTTGCTCAATTGTCAGGCCGCCAAACGGCACTTTGATTCGCATCATACCCGGTGCGTCCCACATGGTATCGGGGCCTTTTACGATGTCGCCCGATGGAAAATCCAGCATTTGCGTCTGGATACCATCGTGACGACGACCATTGTCGTAGCGCTGTCCATAGATACCGCGTCGTAACCGGGTTTCGGCAAAGACTTTTTCGTCTAATTTTTTCTGTCGCAGCAGTGCCATCTGACCTTCAAAAATGTCGATTTCATAGGCGAGATAGTCTGGCATCTTGTCCTGTAGCACGTCTTTCCAGCTTGTTTCCGTCATCGTTCACGTCCTCAATTGTTTATTGAACGGGGTCGTTGATAGGGATTAAATTTGCGACTGATCCATCGCGCGCTTTATCTAATACAGTCAATGCCTGACCACTTTGCAGAATGGGATGCGCCGTTTCCAGTCCGGCATGAATATCGGGCACCCTATCTATCATCCACAGCAGAGTCGCCGCCGTGAGCGCAATCTGGTCATACGCTGCGCCGCGTTCGCCAGACAGTGCGCGTCGTAAATGTTCAGCATGTGCCGCTGCATCATTCGGCATCTCTAGCGGCACAACCTCATGAAAACCATAATCGGCTGCATTAATCATCGTCTCAACCATGTCATCACCGGCTGCCTTATACACGCGCGTTTTCTTGCCGGGACGGATGTCGATACTGCCTTCTTCACCCTGCACAATCCAATTGATGTCGCTGCCGGGTAGAGCAGGCGCAAGTCGGCTCAGATAATTCCCGTGATAAAAGCCGCTGATATGAATCGGCGCATCCGCCGGATTGATGAGCTTCTCGACGGTGTTCATCAGTGTCCGCAGGCCAAATAAGTGACGGATGGGGGTGAGGGCTGCCCATTGCGGCAGTACCTGCGCCAGATTGAGCACGCCAAAACGGGTCGATTCAATAGTCTGGCTCACGATTTCCGGGGGATTATCGGCTGGATAATCCAGCGCCCGTAGTAAATTGAGCACTGCAACCCCGCATTTAGCCGGGATGTCATCCAACCCCGTTAACAGCACGGGCACACCTGCCGCAGCCAGCACCAGCGCAGCGCCAACACCCGTTTGCAGATGATTGGCTTTGCCATCAAACGGCAGCGCGAGGTCTATCAATCCGGTGACATCGGGTTTGGCGACCGTCGCTATATGCGCTCGAAGCGCACGCAAGAAACCGATGATTTCGTCCACCGTCTCTTCTTTGACGCGCAGGGTGATGAGGAACGCGCCAACCTGAGCCTCAGCGAGTTCGCCGCTTAACAACAAGGTCATCGCTTGCTGCGCTTCCTCCATGGTCATATCGCGCTGGAGCTTTTTGCCACGTCCCACAATGCGGATGATGTCCTTAAAGGCTTCAACGTTGTCCACTGTCTTAAATGTGTCAGTCAACAATCTGTCTCCCTATCACTCAAACGGACAGCAAAGTGAGTTCACGGTCAAACCACTGCACACCCATTTGCCGCAGCCTGACGACTTCGCCAATGACCGTAATCGCGGGCGGTTGCACGTCGGCGGACTGGGCGAGGTCGGGCAGTGTTTGCACTGTCCCTTCGATGACGCGCTGTGCAGCCATCGTCCCCGATTCAATCACCGCAGCCGGCATATTCGGGTCTAATCCCGCATCAATCAGCCGTTGGCTGATGCTTGATAGCTGTCTCACGCCCATCAATATCACCAGTGTTCCCCCCGTCTGAATCACCGCTTGCCACTGCGCGGCGACTTCGGGATTGTCGGGGTCATCATGCCCGGTCATAATCGTGAAGCTGCGGCTGATGTGACGGTGAGTCAGGGGGATTCCCGCATAGGCAGGCACAGCAAACGCGCTCGATACACCCGGCACAACCTCAAACGGAATACCTGCTTCCGCACATACAATCGCCTCTTCGCTCCCGCGTCCAAAGACGAACGGGTCGCCGCCTTTCAAGCGCACCACAGTTCGCCCAGCGAGTGCATAATCGACCAGTAAATCGTTAATCGCATCCTGACTCAGACGGTGTTTGGTCGGCGCTTTGCCCGCATTAATCAGTTCGGCGTCGTCGCGCGCGTCATTGAGCAATTCCATCGGGATGAGGCGGTCATAGATTATGACATCCGCCTGTTGAATCAAACGCAGCCCTTTGCGGGTGATTAAATCCGGGTCACCGGGGCCAGCCCCCACCAGATAGACTTTTCCTGTCATGTGTTATGCCCCTTTCAGCGCGCTGCTCAACCACCAATTGCATGGCGATTGGCAGGGAATGGCATTTGATGGAATTTCGGTCTCATACCACGCCGGATGACACACGCAATGCGCGCAGGTCGATTTTACGACTGTGGCAATCGCGTCCTGGGTCAGTGATTGCAGGCGCTTGAACATCCCGGTTTGTCGTTGGATGACGCCCGCCAGTGATTCAGGCGCGAATGTATCCTGCTGCTGCGCTGCCCAATTTGTTAAGGCGCCGGGATAGATCGTCTCGACAACAGCAGGCAGCATCTCCGGTGAGGGCAGTGGGAATGTCCATCCACCCGGTAAATCGTCACTGGTGGCAAGTGGTCGAAATGGATCTTCGCGCACCTTCTGACGCAATTCTGATAATGAATTGATGACGACTGATGCGCCACTCGCAGCTTCTGGACGAACCACATCCAAAGTGAGGCGCAATTGACCGAAGCGGTATTCGCGCTGTGACCGAACAGTGTCTATCAAGATTGTCGCGCCCGCTTGCGGGATATGACGCCACGTTTCATGTGTGGGTTGGCGGTCAAATGGCAATCCTGCGATGCGCGCCAGGTCGAGGATGATGTCCACCATGGTTGAATCTGTGCCAATGGGGTCAGCATAAAATACGCGCCTGTCCTGAATCGTCGCCTGGGATAAATGGGATGGCAGTCCGAGTGCATCCGGCACATCGGCGGTTACATGCGAACCCGGCGCGAGGAAATAAGGCACGGCGATGATATTCGGCGCTGTCGTCGTCTGATAAATTGTATCTATCGCGGGGTCGTCATCCAGATATACAGCGACCACCTCAGTGGCTATTCCTGAAGCACGCAACTGTTGTGCCTGTTCTGCGGCGGCATCACGACTGCTGCGGCTGCGTGGCGTCCCATGCCCAATCACGGCAACAGCGACCGTTAATGGGTCGAGATTTTCGGCAGCCATCAATGTCTGTATGCGCTGCTGTACGATGTCCTTCAAGGCGGGATGTTCGCCCAATGTCGCGGTACAGGTAATGGCGCGTCCGTCGAGATGGGTCAGTGTCCCGGTTAAACCCATTTCGGCGGGAATAACAGTATTCGCAAAATAGCCCTGTGCGGTGAAAACAGGCACAACGACGATTTGCGCTGCCGTCACTGTATCCAATACTTGAGAATAGGCGGGTTGTTCCTTCCAGAAGCAGGCGGTGACTTCATCGGCCACACCGCGCGCCCGCAGGTCATCGACATACGACCAGACCAGTCCAGCCGTGTGCGGGCTGATATGTGAACCGTGTCCAGCGAGGATAAGCGCAGTTTTCGTCATACGACCCACTCCTCAACCAGCGATTGCAGCCGGGCATAAGCTGCGTCAGTTTGCTGCTGCAAGAGTAAAGTCACCACGTCGGATTGCAGCACAGCATCATAGAATTCAGCACGCTGCGCCTGTGAGGATAACTGCGATTGCAATTGTGGGCGTAAATCACCCAGCCAGCGCGCGAGTGTCTCATATTCCGCGCCGATGCAATCGTCGATGCGTCCCTTCAGCCACTTCACCAGCGCCGGAGACGCCCCATTGGTGCTGATGGCGATTGTCAGGGGCGGGCGATGAATGGCACTCATCCCCCTAAAATCACGCTCAGCACTGTTATCCGCGACATTGACCAGTATCGACAGGTCACGCGCTTCGCTGGCAACGCTTTGATTGACCTCAACAGAATCGGTCGCAGCAATGACTAAGAATGGTTGCAGCGTAGATAGTATTCCTGATTGATACGGTTGATTGAGCCACAGCACCTGTTCCGTATCGACGCGATTTTGTAAATCGAGTGTTAATGTTGGGCAGATGACAGTCACCTTTGCGCCAGAGGTAACTAACCCCGTCACTTTGCGCGCGGCGACCTGTCCGCCACCAACCACGACACAGCGTTTATCTACCAGATTAAGCATGACCGGATAACCGGGTACTGCTTCCATCATCATTAACCTGCAAAACTACCAATCAACATGAAACTGCTCAAACCGACGATCAACAATGCCACCGCGACCATCAGCACCTGCGTCGGCAATTTGCCACATAGTTTGGCTGCTAATGGTGCTGCGACGACACCACCAATCACCAATCCTGCTACGATGTGCCAGTCCATGGCCATTTCAGA
>CAZTLI010000324.1:0-6312 GCA_964614375.1 uncultured Anaerolineaceae bacterium | reverse complement strand
AGCGTCAACATGAACACGTCAAAAATCAACGCAAAGACTACTTCGACAAGCTGGTGTATGACCTTGTTCATGCCTACGATGTGATTGTCATCGAAGACCTGAAAATCAAACATATGGTGAACAACCGTCACCTCAGCAAGAGTATTTTGGATGCGGGATGGGGCTACTTCAAGCAGCGACTATTCGACAAAGCGGCAGATGCTGGTCGGGAAGTCGTGCTTGTAGACCCTGCCTACACATCAAAAACCTGCTCGAACTGTGGTGCAATATTTGAAGGTCTCACGCTGGCACATCGTTGGGTTGAATGTGAATGCGGTCTCAGTTTAGACCGGGACCACAATGCAGCATTGAATGTATTAAAACGGGCAGGACGTGTCCGTGAACCAGAACGTAGCGGGTTGCCGCAAGCGTGGTTCAGCAGCCCCCGCCTTTAGGCGTGGGGAGCGTCACGAATTCTGTAAATAATCTGTACTGTAAGAATTCCTGATTGCTGCACGCGGCGGTGAATTAAGGCTCATATCTATCACGGTCATGCGCTAGAATGCGCTTCTACCGGGTCAGCTATCGAAAGTTAAGGTGATGCCTTCGCCAAAGTTGTTTATTGCCGCCGGAATCTTTCATCCCGAAGCGGGCGGCCCCGCGACCTATTTGTATGAGATTGTACCCCAGCTACAGGCGCGTGAGTGGGATGTGCGCCTGCTGACATATGGTGACGGCGATACGGACGCCTATCCCTATCCCGTGCAGCGTGTGCCGCGCCGGATACTGCCGTTACGCATGGCACAGTATGCGTGGGCATCGCGTCCACTGCTGAAATGGGCGGATGTGGTCTATGCCCATACGATTGATTTGCCGTTGATGGGCAGTCGGGCAGCGCCGCGCATCATCAAAATCGTGGGTGATCAGGCGTGGGAACGCGCGATTCGCAAACATTGGATTCCACCAACAGAAGATATTGACGACTTTCAGACCGCGCCCTATGGCACAGTCGTCACGCAGGCGCGGCGCAGTCGGGCGAAGCAGGTGCGGGCGATGGACGGCGTGATTGTGCCCAGCCAATACCTCAAGCGCATGGTCGTGGGTTGGGGAGTCGATGAAAGCAAGGTGCATGTCATCTATAACGCCCTGCCGCCCGAACACGACACATTGGATATGTCGCAGGCCGATGCCCGCCAGCAGCTAGGCTTAGATACCCGTCCGATTGTGTTGACCGCGGCGCGCTTGACGGCATGGAAAGGCGTCGATCAGCTCATATCCGCAGTATCGCATGTGCCGGATGTGCAGCTTCTGGTGGCGGGCGATGGCCCGATGAAAGCCCAACTCGAAGCCCAGGCGCAATCATTGGGCGATAGAGTCGTGTTTTTGGGAAGGGTGGCACGCGCAGGGATGCCCCTCTATATGAAGGCGGCGGATTATCTGGCGCTGTATTCGGGTTATGAAGGTTTATCACACACCTTGCTGGAAAGTCTGCGCGTGGGGACTCCGGTCATTGCCAGCGACAAAGGCGGCAATCCCGAAGTGGTCAATCACGATGTCAACGGACTGCTTGTGCCTTATGTTGATGTGGATATGCTTGCCACCACCCTCAACGTCGCCTTCCAACCGGGCAAGCGTGACCAACTGGCAGCCAACAGCGCGCTTGGTATGGAACGCTTCGTCTTTGAGCGCATGGTCGAGCAAACGTCACAACGGCTAGCCGCCTATCTATAATCAGGCGTACCGTTAACGACACATTTCCTTTATAATGCCCTGCTGCATAATCACGATGAAAGGTATTGCATGACGGTATTGGTCACAGGCGGGGCGGGATTTATCGGCAGCCATGTGGCCGCGCGACTGCTGGCGCAAGATTGCCCCGTTGTCATTCTGGACAATTTCAACACACACTATGACCCAACACTCAAACGCCGGAATATCGAGCGACTTGGCAATCCACAGCATCTGACGGTCATCGAAGGCGACATCCGCGATGCTGACCTTGTGAAGCGGCTCTTTGCGGATTATGGCGTGCGGAAAGTGGCGCACATGGCGGGTATGGCGAATCAACGCGCCAGCATCAATAACGCGCCGCTGTATGTCGATGTCAATATCGTCGGCGGGACGAATCTGTATGAAGCCGCCCGCGCTAACGATGTCGAGCAATTTGTGCTGGCTTCGACCAGTTCGGTCTATGGGCGCACGCAACGCATCCCCTTCACCGAAGACGACAGCGCCGACCAACCCCTCGCGTCCTATCCCGCCAGCAAGCGCGCGATGGAAATGCTGGGGCACACCTATACCAACCTGTTCAACCTGAATGTCACCGTCCTGCGCTTTTTCAATGTCTATGGCCCTGCCGGACGCCCCGATATGATGCCGCTGCGCCTGTTGAATGCCGCGTTCGCCGGCACAGAAATCCCCCTGTTCAATAATGGCGACATCCATCGTGATTGGACATACATCGACGACACGATAGATGGCGTGATAGCCGCGCTCAACTGTCCGATGGGTTATGAAATAATCAATCTGGGCTTTGGCAGTCCGGTGCTGCTGCGCGATTTTGTGGACATCATCGAAGAATACACCGGGCGCAAGCTCAACCTCAAACCCACGCCCGCCCCCCTCAGCGAGCCGCCGATTACCTATTGCAATAACGACAAGGCGCGGCGTCTGCTGAATTTTGACCCGCAAACTGACCTGAAAACTGGCCTCAAACAGACATGGGATTGGTTCAGAGCCGAAAACGGCCTCTAATCCGCAGGCGCACATAACGCCGGGTAAGCGTATCGTGTGCGTTGTTTTGATTCCATGCGCCCGCCGCTATACTGATTCAAGCGCAATAAACGCACTGCCGCACTGCCGGGCGATTCATGATCGTCTCTGTGATGCAGCGGAACAAATCGGGGTCCATGACCGTCGAATAGATATGTGGGGGCAGCGCTTCTATGTAACAGGATAGGGCTGGAATGCCCATGAAAACCGCAAAACCGAGAACAAAACCGTATGAGCGATTCATGATGCTGCGTCTATGGCTGCGGGTGTGTGGTGGGATGGTGATTGCAACGCTGGCGCTGGTCGTGGGTAGTCGGGCGCTGGGCAGTCTGATACCCGCCGACATTCTGGCCTATCAGACGGTACACGGCTATCGCACGGGCATCCACGCGCTGGATATTTCCCGATTTTTAATCGTCAATCTCACACGCGACATAGATGCTTTTAGTCGCAATCCCGCATGGTCGCCGGATGGACGCACGCTGGCATTTGAGGCCTATGGCGAATCCTACAGCGGTATTTACATCATGGATTTCGATGGCCGTAATGTGCGCTTGTTGACTGACAGACCTGCTGCGGGTGGTGCGGCGTGGTCGCCGGATGGGTCACAGGTGGCATTTCATTACAATCGTACTGATGGCACAGCGATTATGAGTCAGATTGGGATAGTGCGCGCGGCGGATGGCGCGTTCCAACCCATAACGGACGATGACCGTCACTATTACAACCCGGCGTGGTCACCGGACGGGCGTTATCTGGTGATGCAAGGGGGCAGTTATTCAGACCACACATTGCATATTGTGTCGGCTAAAGGTGGCGACCCGGACATTCTGATCAAAATAGTCTCCGCCTATTCAATCACCCGAATTGACCCGGCATGGTCACCGGATGGACGCTACATCGCCTATTTCAGAAGTTATGCCATTCATATCTATCCGTTTGAAATGGAAGAATCGGCAGGCGATAACGAAACGGACGCGCTGCCAGTGTATTCTGGTGGTGGATACAGCGGCAGCCCGGCGTGGTCGCCCGATGGTCATTGGCTGGCGTATGACCACTCGCTGCGGGCGGTGCGCTATCACGGTACATCTGACTGGATGATTCATATCGTCCGTATAGATGGCACAGGTGACCGTGCGCTCATCGCGGGGGTGCGTCCGGCATGGCGTCCGTAAATAGGTAGCCAAGCAACCGGGACTGACGCAGTTGACCGATACGACAAGGGGTTTGTTGAGACAGGTTCACAATGTAAGCGGGTCATCGAACGCGGCGTGCCATGTCCCCACAAATTCGTTATAAACCGGCATTATTCGCAGGCACACCGCATTGCTGTGTCCGCGTGATTATTCAGCTATCCATACGCCTGTCTCCAAACCCCTATCCCCTGTCCCGCCTGTCTTTACGATGGGCGGGTGCGGTCTTTGCCGTCCCAGACGAAGGCCTCATCACGGATGAAGGCTTCGACCATATCGCGGGCGATGTCGTCCGGCGGTTGAATCGGCGGCGATTTGAAGAAGTAACTGCTAGGCCCTTCGATTGCGCCACTTAAACCTCTGTCCAGCGCCAATTTCGCACAGCGCACCGCGTCGATAATCACACCCGCGCTGTTAGGACTATCCCACACTTCCAGCTTGAGTTCGATATTTAGCGGCACATCGCCAAAGCTGCGGCCTTCGAGCCGGATATGCGCCCATTTGCGGTCTGTCAGCCAGGGGACATAATCGCTGGGGCCGATGTAGACTGTGCCTTCTTCCATGTCGTAGGGGAGTTGGCTGGTGACGGCATTGGTCTTGCTGATTTTCTTGCTTTCCAGCCGGGTGCGATCCAGCATATTGTAAAAGTCCATATTGCCGCCGACGTTCAACTGGCTGGTGCGTTCGAGTTTGACGCCCCGGTCATTGAACAGGTTAGTCAGCACACGATGGACAATCGTCGCGCCGACCTGACTTTTGATGTCGTCGCCAATGACGGGCAGACCCTTTTCTTTGAAGCGTTTTTGCCAGTAGGGTTCGCGGGCGATGAACACCGGAATCGCATTCACAAAAGCGCAGCCTGCATTCAAAATTTGCTCGACATACCACTTGGTGGCCTGTTCGCTGCCGACGGGCAGGTAGCTCACGACAACATCGGTCCTGGTATCGCGTAGAATTTGCGTGATGTCGGCTGTCGAACCGGGCGCTTTGGTGATTTTCTGCGAAAGATAGGGGCCAAGGCCATCGTGGGTCATGCCGCGCGCCACCGTCACATCCATGAACGGCACTTCGGCAAATTTGATGGTGTTATTCTGCCCGGAAAACAGCGCCTGACTGAGGTCTTTGCCCACTTTGTCGGCGTCGATGTCTATCGCGGCGGTGAATTCGATGTCCCGGATGCGATAACCGCCGAGGTTGGTGTGCATCAGGCCGGGGATGAAGTCGTCGTCTTTGGCATCCTGATAATAATACACCCCCTGCACCAGCGCCGACGCACAATTGCCCACGCCGATAATCGCGACACGCACTTTATCGCTCAATGTTACAATCCTTCCATTTCATCATGTATTGATTCCATAGCCAGCGGTCTATTCAATAACAGACCCGAAGCGTTACAACCCATCTATCTAACCGACGATGCGAAATTCGAATCATATATCTTTACTGGCGCTAAAGCGCAAAATAAAAAGAAAGTAAAAAAATAAAACGTTTTGTAACCTTCACGTTGCGACGCCGATTTTAGGTCTAAGCGTTGTTCTTTTTAACGCTTCTATGTCTGTATCACTGTACGTACTATTTATAGGAGTTTTCACAATATGAATCACAGACGTCTGTTGATTTTCGTCGTGCTCGTCTGTCTGATGAGCATGGCATGGGCGGCAGCGCCGGTGGGAGCGCAAGACTGCAACCCGGATGTTGACCTCAGAAATGCCGGGACTGACCTCATCTGGCCTTACAATCATGGGGTCGTCACCAATACGTCAGCTTCCTGCTCGTATGAAGTTGGGATTGCTGCCTACAATAAATTAGATAGCAGCATCGCCACGCAAACGCTGTTCAACGCACAGACCACGACTGTCGGCCCCGGTCAAACAGTGGAATTGTGGGTTCAGCTACCCAACTGCGCGGCACAAATAGACCTGTTTTATGGGCCTGTGATTGTCGATTTCAGCACCGGTGAACGCTATAACCAGCGTTTGCTGGATGTGCAGCATGTGGGGGGCACGAACTACTGCACACCGCCTCCGGGTAATCAGGGCTGCACACCCGGTTACTGGAAGAATCACCTCGATTCGTGGTCGCTCAACCCCAGCACACCTGTGACGGCTTTCTTCGGCCCGGTGCCAGCAGAACTATCGGGCATGACGCTGCTGGATGCGCTGCAAGGCGGTGGTGGACCGGGAGTCGTCGGCGGGGCACGAATCTTGCTGCGGGCGGCAGTCGCGGGATTGCTGAACGCCAACAATGGCGGTGTAGCCTATCCCTGGTCGCAGGCGGATGTCATCAACCAGACGAATGCCGCGCTTGCCAGTGGTAATCGCAACACCATGACCGGACTCGGTGGCACGATTGACGGCCTGAACAACAG